>DATHHR010000193.1:0-11277 GCA_035317105.1 Ferruginibacter sp.
CCTTTCGTTACTTCCCTGTATAAAAAATATCCCAATGCCACTTTGGTAACCTGTGGTGAACAAGTTGGTTTACCCGATGGACAAATGGGTAACAGCGAAGTGGGCCACCTTAACTTAGGTGCCGGCCGAATTGTATACCAGGAGTTAGAACGTATTAACGTTGCTATACGCACCGGTGAATTTCAAAAAAATGAAAAATTATTAGCCGCTATTAATTTTGCTAAACAAAATAATAAAGCGCTTCACTTATTAGGCTTGGTTAGTGATGGTGGTGTACACTCACATACCAGTCACCTCAAAGCCATCACTTCTCTTTGTAAAGCACAAGGTTTAGATAATGTATTGATCCATGCTTTTACTGATGGCCGCGATACAGATCCAAGAAGCGGTCTAGGTTTTTTAACGGACCTTGATCAGCATTTAAAAAAATCTACCGGCAGCATCGCAACAATAACCGGTCGCTATTATGCCATGGACAGGGATAAACGCTGGGAAAGAGTAAAGCTTGCGTACGATGGAATGGTAAATGGCATCGGCGAAAAATCAACTGATATGTTAGCGGCTGTAAAAAAATCTTACACAGATAATGTAACGGATGAATTTATCAAACCGATCATTAATTCTACGATCCCTGTTACTACTATTAAAGACGATGATGTTGTGATCTGTTTTAATTTCAGAACAGATCGTTGTCGTGAAATAACAGAAGTACTAACGCAAACGGATATGCCGGATTTTGGTATGAAGACATTGAAGCTGCATTATACAACGATGACACAATATGATCATTCATTTAAGAACGTGAACGTAATGTTCGAGAATGATGACTTAAAAAATACCTTAGGCGATATCGTTGCGCAAAATAAAAAAACGCAGATACGTATTGCAGAAACTGAAAAGTATCCGCATGTATCTTTCTTCTTTAGCGGTGGCCGCGAAAAACCTTTTGAAGGCGAAAAGAGAATTATGGTGCCATCACCAAAAGTGGCTACCTACGATCTTCAACCGGAAATGAGCGCCATTGAATTAACTGATGCGATCATTCCGGAATTAGAAAATAAAACAGCCGATTTTATTTGCCTGAATTTTGCTAATGCAGATATGGTTGGCCATACCGGTGTGTGGACAGCGATCATTAAAGCTGCAGAAACGGTAGACAAATGTGTAGAAAGAGTGGTAACGGCTGCCTTAAAAAGCGATTACACAGTTTTTTTAACTGCCGATCACGGTAATGCTGATTACGCGATCAATGAAGATGGCTCTCCAAATACAGCGCATACGCTTAACCTGGTACCCTTTTTCATTATCGATAATGAATGGAAAGGGCCTATTAAAAACGGTAAGCTGGGGGATGTTGCACCAACTATTTTAACAATGATGCAATTACCTATTCCAAAAGAAATGACCGGAACAATATTAATATAAGTGAAAAAAGGGCTATTTTGGCTCAAAAAATGGGATAAAATGCCATTTTTTGAGCCAATTCGCTTATTACGGTATTGAAAAAAATAGTTCAAAACGCATAAATTGTAATTAATTCGTATCTTTACACCCACATTAGAGCTTAAAAACGATCGCCACAAAATGCTTGTCAGCTTTAAAAACCAAAATAACTACTTACCAAAAATTATGTCTTCTTTTCAACGCATCCATATTGGCTGAAAATATAAGGTGTAATCATCGCTAGTCCCCTATAATTAAACAAGACTTTTAAAAATGAACAACGATATTTATAATAATAATTCTACAAATACTTTACAGCAAAAACCGGATGGAAGCAATACAGTTTGCAAACATTCCTGGAATAGTATTTATAATAATTTTCACCCAATACGCAGGCTGCCTTCTGTGACTGTGTGTATGGTGTTGGTTTCATTCCTGTTTTTTACAGGGTACGTAAACACTAAAAAATCAGGTGCAGATACGCGCCATATGCAATCACAAACGATCAGCGATCAGCATACTTCAGCAAACACTCCTTTAACAACAGAATTATCTTCTGATGAAAAAGAGAATAATCTGCGCCAGCAAATATTTATGCAAATAAATATCCTGCCTAATAATTAAGGCTTCCTGAATTATTTTCAAGTTGTTTTCGTTTACTTTTGACGAATGAAAAAACTACTCCTTTTACTTTCTATAACTGTTTTGATATTTAGTTGTAACAGTCATCAGGCTACAACCCCTGTTGCTACTGACACTACCCTTCAAGAGCATGCAGATACTACAAAAGAAATACAAGGCAATTTTTTTCCTGTAACAAGTTTTTTAAAAGGTCAGTTGATAGCGTTGGATTCTATTCCGTTTACTCCGTTATTATATACAACTATCGATAATAAGACGGATTCTGTATGGTTGAAGAAAGATCAGTTAGCTACTTTTTTAGCGCCGTTTTTTTCTGTCAACATTGATACCACTAACCTGATCCCTTATTTTAAGGAAACGAAATTCAATGATCAAACGGTCAATGCCATTACATTAACTTATGAGCCGTTAGGCGTATTACCCGATTCGATACAGCTTCGTGGCTGGAATGTGTATATTGATTCAGCCTCAGGAAATGTTCGGAGCGTTTATCTTTTGAAACAATATAAAGAGCAGGGCCAATCATACATTCAACAACTTATCTGGACAACAGATAAATCTGCCAAGATCACTACTATTCTTGATCAACCCAACGGAGATACAAAGCTGTTGAAAGAGCAGAAAATTATCTGGGATGATAATCAATAATATACCGCCAGCTTTTTTTACATTTGATAGTTGCGTGAGCTGTGCTTTTGCAATACCCCGATATGACGCAAAAAGAATTTTCTATACTTGCACCTGATATTCCATTGCAACCCGGTATTTATAAATATTATGGGGCGGCGAATGAGATATTGTATGTAGGTAAAGCAAAGAGCTTACGCAAAAGGATTAGCTCCTATTTCTCCAAAACTTTTACGAATTACAAAACACACGAGTTAGTTCAACGCATCTGCAAAATTGAATTTACGATCGTGAATAGCGAGCATGATGCTTTTTTGTTAGAGAACTCACTCATCAAACAATTTCAGCCTCCTTTTAATATCAATTTAAAAGATGATAAAACTTATCCTTTTATCGTTATTAAAAAAGAACCGTTCTCAAGGGTTTATCTAACTAGAAACCGGATCAATGATGGCTCCCAATACCTTGGGCCATTTACTTCCGTTGTGCGCGTAAGAGAATTACTTGATTTTATTAAACAAAATATTCCACTGCGTACCTGTAAATTAAATCTTACACAAAACAATATCGAGAAAAAGAAATTTAAGGTCTGCCTTGAATATCATTTAGGCAATTGCAAAGGGCCTTGTGAAAATCACCAATCACTGGTTGATTATAATGAAGGGCTTCAGCAGATAAAAAATATTCTAAAGGGTAATTTATCTCCTGTCATTCAGCACCTTAAAGTTGAAATGCAATTGCATGTTGATCAGCTTGAATTCGAAAAGGCCGAACATATTAAAGCGAAGCTTGAAAATTTACAGGAGTATAAATTTAAATCTACCATCGTAAGCGAACGATTAAATACGTTAGATGTATTTAGTATTATGGAAGAAGGCGATACGGCATATGTAAATTATCTGGCTGTCAACAATGGTACCATCGTGCAAACCAAAACCATCATTCTAAAAAAGAAGCTCGATGAAAATGCGACGGAAGTTTTAAGTTTTGCCATTGCACAATTACGCGAAACATTTAACAGCGACGCAAAAGAAATAGTGGTGCCGATACCGGTAGATTATCCTGAAATAGATATCGTAGTTACTATTCCAAAAGCCGGTGATAAGAAAAAACTATTGGAGCTCTCTGAAAAAAATGTAAACTATTTCAGAGAAGAGCTGGCAAAGAAAAATATGTTGTTGCTGGAAGATAAAAGCGATGCTGAAATAAATAATATATTAAAGCAGTTACAGCAAGATCTTCAACTGATCGATGTACCCGTGCACATAGAGTGTTTTGATAACTCTAATTTCCAGGGAAGCTACCCGGTATCTGCCATGGTGTATTTTAAAAACGGCTTGCCAAGCAAGAATGACTATAGAAGGTATAATGTAAAAACTGTAGAAGGCATCAATGATTTTGCCACAATGAAAGAGGTTGTTTACAGGCGATATAAAAGGCTTAAAGAAGAGAATGACCCGTTGCCGCAGCTGGTGATCATCGATGGTGGTAAAGGGCAATTAAGTGCGGCTATGGAAAGCATAAAAGAACTCGGCCTTATTGGTAAGATGACCATAGTTGGATTGGCAAAAAATGAAGAAGAAATATTTTTTCCCGGAGATAAAGAATCTATCAAATTATCGTGGGATAGTGAGAGCCTTAAACTGATCCGGAGAATACGCGATGAAGTGCATCGTTTCGGTATCTCATTTCACCGCAATAAACGTAGCAAAGGCAGTCTTGCCAATGAGTTAGAGCAAATAAAAGGTATAGGTAAAGCTACCGCCGATGGTTTATTGAAAAAATTCAGGTCGGTTAAAAATATCCGTGAAAAGACAATAGAAGAATTAGCCGCCGAAATAGGAATGGCAAAAGCTACAATAATTGCCAGGCATTTTCACCCCGAAGCTTCTGCATAAAAAAGGCCTCTTCGTTGAAAGAGGCCCTTATATTTTAAACTAAATTAATAGCTCCATAGATCCTGCTCATAGTTAAAGATCTTGTCTTTAAGTCTTTCGCCTTCTAGTAATTGGAAAACTGTGTTATCAGTTAATCCCGGCATAGCCCTGATATCAACATCCATAGGATTATCGATGGTCGATTTAACTATTCTTCCGCTAAATTGTCTGCTTTCAAATAGATCTTCCCAGCTCATCCTTGCTCCAAAGTTTTTACCGTTGTATACATCATACTTAGCAAAAATTGGTCTCATATCAGGATAGTAAACCCAGAATAATTCAGCTTCACCCAGATCAATACCTTGACTGGTAATAACATCTCTAAGAGGTGCTATTCCTAGTATTCTCCAGAATAAGCGAGAACTTTCTTTATCAAAGATTACTTCTTCTTTAAGCTTGAATTTATAGAAAGAATCCAAGTTTACTTCCGGTTTAGTTTTCTTAACACCCGTTTGAACACCGTTAGAGTCAATTATTGGCACTTCGATATCCGGACCGCTTACAGCTTTCGCAACATCTTCTTTGCTCATAGGAGTGGTGAAACGATCATCAATACTACTGAATACAGTTACAGCGCTATCTTGAATTGCCTGAAACAATATTGAGATAAAACGTTGGTTACCGTTATTTTCATCAGCAGAATACCTGAAAGGAAGGTTCATTTTTTCCCTTGCATCTATTACACGCCATATTTTATGGCGATAAACAGCATCGTCAGCTCTAAGATCTTCATATACTAAAGGCGCTCTGTCGCGGATACTCTTTGTATCTACTGCTTCTTCCGGACGAAGAGATTTACGAACTGTCTTAATTGGTAAACTATCATTCGGCGGTGGCGGTGGTGGAGGAGCTACAGCAACTGTATCAACAGCTTGCGCACCCGACTTTATACTCGCCTTCGTTTTACCCTTGGTTTTTCTTACAGTCGTAGAAGCTCCGCGTTTAACAGCGGTACGCTTTTTCTTCTTCTGGGCTTCTGCAATATTTACAAAAACACATAAACAAAGGGCCAATAAAACATACTTAACATAGTGCCTTTTCATACCTACTAGCTATTATTATTATTAATATAATGCAAAAGATTTACCGTCGATCACTCTTTGTCCATCTGGACCACTTACTCTAATATTATCAAAGGTTACAACTGAACCCGGACCGCATCTTTTGATCAACTGATCAAGGCTTGCTAAATTGTTACCAGTGATAAGGGCTTGTTGTACGTTAGGGAAGTTAGCACCAGAAAAATAAACTGTTGCACCAACTACTGTGTATTTCAAATCAAAATCAAAGTTTTCTAATTCAGCTCTGCAATATTGTTGGTTTTTAAATTCAACAGACGGCATTCTCGCCTTACCAGAAGCAACTTTAAATACCGGATCAGGAATTCTCTTTACACGGAAAGGAAAAGGGGTTGGCTTTCCAGTTCCTGCAGTAACAATGATATTCGTAGGTCCAACTTTTGTTACACGAACAATTCTTTTAGAACCGGCACCGCTAATCGTTGCACCTTCAATTGATACTTTAGTTTTATCCCAACCTGTAGGGGAACCAATAGTTACAGGATTATCAACTCCAATATAGAATACGTTCATTTTATCTAACATTACAGCTGCACCACCTGGCGTTCCTACAGTATAAGGTATTTCTTCAATTTTATCTTGCAATACATTATGTTCATCATGATATTGCACATGAACATTAACAGTTTTAGGACCAGAACCAGAAACTTCAAAACTAGATGTAGCTAACCCGTTAACAGGTGATACACTTGCACCATTAATTGTTATAACAGGGTTTGAGGTAGAGCTATATGCTCCAACACCAGCATTTACTTCCAATTTATCACCAGGCATTAAATAATTTGAATTTAAGCCTACTAACACAGCTGTCTTATCCATGTGGACTTTTACTTCGCCGATTTCTCTTTGACAGTACTCAACTACTTTATTTTCAGTATTAGCAATGTTATTCTGAAACTTACTAAGCATTGTTAACGCAGCTACAGTAGGTGTCATATGAAAATACGTTCTTGTAAAGTCTTTTGGTTTACCATCACCATCAATTGATGGTGGTGGAGCGATATCCATTGGAAATGAATTTTGAAATTCATTGTTGATAGCTGTATCCAAGGCTAAGATGTCTGATCTGTACTTATACAATTTTTTTTCTAACTCTGGACCTTTACCTTGGTTTTCAAAAAGATTAGTAGATGAATTAAGGTTATCCAAAGAATAACGCTCTACTCCGTCTTTAATTTCTAATCCAGCGCCTTGTTTAACTTCTAATTTTAGGCTGTCAATATAAACGCTTAATTCTTTTGAAAGCAATTTAACGGAATCAGCTTTAGGCTGCCAGATAGCAGCTTGTGCGCCTGTTGGTCCGCCTAATTCCTCTTTCAATGTAGCCAGCATTTTTTCATTAGCGCCGGTAAGACTGTTTGTTGATTTATCTAAGCTGGCATTAACCGTTTGAAATGCGATAATTACCTCATTTGAAACGTTGATCGCCAATATGGCTGTCAACACCAAGTACATGATGTTGATCATCTTCTGCCGGGGCTCTTTTGGTAAAGCCATAATAATTTATTTTTACTAGTGTTTAATTAAATGTTAGTTACGCCTATTGGTATAATTAAGAACTGCAGGAACTATAACTGGTATAGATCAGGAAGTTATTTAACTATATTAACGAGAACCTCCCTGCATTGCACTCAACATGTTACCATATACAGAGTTCAATTTAGTTAGGTTAGTCGCCAAGTGACCAATTTGTTCTTTAGCTCTAGCTGCATCTTCAACAGTACTAACCATTGCTTCGCTCGCTTGTGCCATTTTACCAT
This sequence comes from Ferruginibacter sp., assembly GCA_035317105.1. GTDB lineage: Bacteria > Bacteroidota > Bacteroidia > Chitinophagales > Chitinophagaceae > Ferruginibacter. The sequence goes on from DATHHR010000193.1 coordinate 7,489, forward strand.
AAAAGCTGTTTAACACTTTTAAGTGGTTGTTGCTTTCATTTAATTCTAGTTCGTAAATAGTATTTAAAGAACCTAAGTTCTTAGTTAAAACCTGTACTTGTTCGTGGAAATGCTTAGTGCTTTCAGATGCATTGTTGAAAGAAGTCAATGTAGCAGCTCCGTTAGTGAAGGCTGTAGACAATGTTCCCAAAGCGCCTGTAGCTTCTTTAGTTTTAGCACCAAAATCACTTGTAGATTTTACAACATCACTGATTTCACCGATGTTACTTACTGTGCTACCTAATTTGTTAAAGCCTTCGCTTAATTTTTTCAAACTCATTGGAGTAATATCAGCATCAGCTAACATTTTGTCCATAGAATCTAAAGCATTGTTGTGAGAGCTCATGTCGATAGATGGATCGTCGTCATGATTTTTAGGTTTAACCCATTCAAGGATTGCATAGATCAAGAAGATACCACTTTCAGTCCACATACCTATGCTAAGCATAGCATCTGCGAAACCTTGGTTAGTCAATTTTGCCCATGCAGCAAAGATAATTACTGAAGCTCCTAAGCTTACAAGTACATCAATTAAAGTTAAAAAAGTTCTTTTGTTGGCAGCCATGATCTTTAAAATTTAAAAGTTTTAATTTTGGGATTATTTGTTAACATTCACAATCGTTATAGGCACGCTTACAGCAAGCGCAATCGTACCCAACCAATATCATTTTTTACAAAACAATACCGGAATTTAATTTTTTTATTATCCGCGTTTATGTACAGCTGTTGGTAAATCGATCACCGTACGGAAACCTATATAAGATTTCGCTGTATCCTGATATTCGTAAGTACGCGTGCTGGTTTGTAAGAAATAACCTACATCCTTCCAGCTACCACCGCGAATTACTTTACGTTTCATTCTTGGAGGATCTGAATCTTTAGCATTCCAGCGAATATCCGGGTTCATATCATGTTGGAAAGAGTAACCTCCTTCATAGTATAATGATGAAGTCCATTCAGCAACGTTACCAGCCATGTTGTATAAACCAAAATCATTTGGCCAATAAGCATCAGCTCTAACAGTGTAGAAACCACCATCTTCAGGATAGTTACCACGACCAGGTTTGAAGTTTGCTAATAGACAGCCTTTTTTATTTCTTAAGTAAGGACCACCCCAAGGATAAGGAGCTTGTGAACGACCGCCACGAGCAGCATATTCCCATTCAGCTTCTGTCGGAAGACGGAAATCTGATTCAGGGTTTCTTTTTTTAGATGCAAGGAAAGCGTTTAAGTATTGAGTTCTCCATTCGCAGAAAGCAGTAGCCTGTTTCCAGTTGATACCAACCACAGGATAATTTCCGAATGCTGGATGAGCGAAATATTTTTTAGACATTGGCTCGTTGTAAGAGTAAGAGAAATCTCTAACCCAACAAAGCGTATCAGGATAAATAGGAATATCCGTTTTTACAATGAATGTTGAACGGGGGATAGTTGCATCCTTGTTCAAAGCAGAAGCTTTGTAATCGAATACTTCTGAATGGTATATTAATTTGTTGGCGTCTAGTTCTTTTTTACCGAAGATCCTGTTATCAGGAGTAACGATCATAGCATCGATCTTTTCTAATGTTGCTTTATCGCCCCATTTGATAGTAGCTGCTTTTTTCCAATCAATTGCATCAACACCATCCTGATTTTGTTTAACAAAACCCATTTGCTTTGCAGCAATTGAATCTCTTACCCAATTTGTGAACTGACGGTATTCGTTGTTGGTGATCTCAGTAGCATCCATCCAAAAGCCACTGATCGAAACAGATTTATTACGTGCAGTGTATGAGTAGTTGATATCTTCATCACTTGGTCCCATGTGAAAAGTTCCTGGTGGAACATAAACCATTCCTGGAGGTCTAACTTGTAACCAGGTTTTTTCAGGCGCCACGCCATGCAATTGCCCATCATTCGGCAAGCCTGCACTTTGGTTACTTTTGCAACTTGAAAAGGTCACAACAGTTAGTACTGCTATAATTACAAGCAATTTATTCATCGTATAAATTTTGAGAGTATTTGACAAATGTAATGATTATTTTGAATTTTATGCATTTTGCGAATAATTTCTATTAAAAAATTACGCGTAAACTGCTAAAAACGTTTATTATATAAAGATTACCTATAAAAATTTGTTGTCCGTTCTTACTGCCATCATTACCTCTTCTGCTGAATCAAACGGCGCTGTACAAACATAATTGTGACAGAGGTACGCCAAAGTTTGATTTTCACGAAACCTATACGCAAGCATTGGGAAATCGTTATTATCAACAAACGAGCACATTGCCAATTTGTTGGGAATGCAAGCTATGGATATTTTTTCATTTAGAGAAAGAAATTTTTCGCCCACTATAGAAATCTCTTGTAAGCCAGCAACTTGTAACAATAAAAACCTGCTCCAGACCCCAAAAGAGGTAGGATATTTTAGGGCCATCGGCAAAATTCCTGCTAGCATATCCAGTGCCCTTTTTCGCCAGTCAGCTGTATCAAATATCACCGACAATTTAAACAAGTTGATCGCCATAATAGCATTGCCCGATGGCACGGCCCCATCATATATTTCCTTTTTACGAACGATGATATCATCCTGCGTTTTATTGGTATAGAAGAAATACTTATTTTCTTCATCACTAAAATGATCGATCACATAATTACACCAGCCTTGTGCATGAACCAAATAAGTAGTATCAAAATTTATCTCATACACACTTATGCAGGCTTCTATTAAATAAGCATAATCATCTAAAAATGCAGGGTACTTTGCTATGCCATTTTTAAAAGTATGTTGTAACTCAAAACCATCGCTCTTTTTAAAACTGCTAAAAATGAATTGATAATTTTTTTCAGCAAGCGCTTTGTATGTAGTGTCTTGCAATACAGCAGCAGCCTTACTAACGGCAGTAAGCATTAAGGCATTCCAGCCTAAAATGATCTTATCATCCAACAAAGGCTTTATCCTTTTGCTTCTTACCTGCTTCAATTTTTGCAGCAATATTTCTATTGCTTGCGCGAAGTCATTTTTATTAATGCCTTTTGCTTTTGCAAATTCATCGGTAGGTATTAGTGTGCGCAGGATATTTGTTTCTTCCCAGTTTCCATCAGTGCTAACATCAAAATATTCACAGAACATTGCTGCCTCATTGCCCAGTATCTTTTCTATTTCGCTTTTTTGCCAAACATAATATTTACCTTCTACGCCTTCGCTATCAGCATCAAGTGCTGCATAAAAGCCACCTGCTTCATCTAATAATTCGTCTTGTACAAAAGCTATTGTTTTCTGTATTGCCTGCTCATATTTTTTATCGTTGGTAATTTGAAAGGCATCGCACAATACTATTATCAGTAGTGCATTATCATACAACATCTTTTCAAAATGAGGCGCCAGCCATTCTCTGTCGGTACTGTACCTTGCCAGTCCGCCTGCAACATGATCATAAATTCCACCTTGCAACATTTTATCGATCGATAACAATGCCTGTTGCAATGCATCTTTTGTTCGGGTAAAATGATAATACTGCAATAAATACTGAATAGTAAATGTTTGCGGGAATTTGGGCGCATTACCAAACCCACCCCATTCTTTATCCGCATTTTTTAAACTGTTCTCATAAATGGTATAACAATCGGCCTTGGTGAACAGCTCATGTGTTGGTATATCGATCGCGGTATTTTTAACCTGGCCGATATTATTTGATTGCGTTAAGTAAGCTGTAAGGTTTTCGGCCTGCGCCTCTATTTCATGTTTCTTTTCTTTCCATGCCTGAACAA
>DATHHR010000194.1:0-13736 GCA_035317105.1 Ferruginibacter sp.
TCTGTTATCTCCACCCCCGAGACAAGAGGGCATGTCTGCCAAGATTTCATCACCCCACAATTTTTAGTAGCTTTTTCAACTACCGTAAGAACTTTGATAACACAAATCTACATAAACCTGCCATTACTTAGATATATTCTAAAAATTATTTTAAAAATATAGATAATATCTAATAATTTATATGTAATATTGAATATACATCAAAAACACCCCTTAAAATGGCAGCTAAATTGAATCTTGACAAATTAGACCTGCAAATAATCGACGCGATGGTAGCCGATGCGGAAATATCCTATGCAGAGTTAGGAAAGAAATTATTTGTAAGTGGCGGTACGATCCATGTCCGTATAAAAAAACTGGAAGAGTCAGGCATTGTAAAAGGAAAAAAACTAAATGTAGACCTGAAACAATTAGGATATGATATCACGGCCTTTGTCGGCATCTATTTAGAAAAAAGCTCTTTGTATGATGTGGTGGCAAAAGAGCTAACGAGCATCACACAAATAGTACGCCTGAATTATATCACCGGTAATTATAGTATGTTCATCGAAATTGTATGCAAAGACATTGCTGACCTACGATATGTATTGCACGATGCACTACAAAAAATAAAAGGAATAGAACGCACAGAGACCTTTATTTCGTTAGAGGAAGGGTTTAATAGAAGCATCCAGGTTTCCTGATTGAATATTTAATAAGTAATATTTAATATTATAAGAGTATGCTATTTTAATGCGCTCATGTTTCGAAAAAAATATTAAATAATCAATCTTACTTATTCAATTTTTAACATCCAGCGCATCCCTCAATCCATTACCCAATAAATTAAAAGACAATACCAATAACATAATAGCAAAGCCCGGCATTAATGCCAGCATTGGATTATGGGTGATGATGAAATTATAATTCTCTTTTATCATTAAACCCCAGCTTGGTTGTGGTGGCTGTACGCCAATACCTAAAAAACTTAAACCTGCCTCTACAATAATAGCAGTAGCAAAATTACTGGCAGCGATCACCATTACCGGACCAAAAATATTTGGTAAGATATGGCGCCCGATTATCCTTATATCGGTATAACCCAATGCCCTGGCTGCTTGTACATACTCTAATTCTTTTATCGCCATTACTTGTCCGCGTATCAACCGCGCTACACTTACCCACATCGTTAAACCAACTGCAATAAATATCTGCCAAAACCCTTTGCCTAATGCTAACGTAATAGCAAATACTAATAACAAAGTTGGAATGCTCCAGGTTACATTGATCAACCACATAATGATGGCATCTACCCGTCCACGATAATAACCCGCAATGGCCCCTAATAAAATACCAAGTGTTAAGGATATAATTACCGCGATCAATCCTACGGCCAAACTAACTCTTGTACCAATGATCAGCCTGCTTAAAATATCGCGGCCAAATGTATCCGTGCCTAACCAGTATTTTTTTGTACAAATATTTTGCAACAATAAATTTTCAGGATGATCATCCGTAAGCTGGTTAATCGCATATTGTTGTGCAACAGCTGTATCCTCATCTACATATTTATTTACAGAAAGGATATTGCCTTTTATTGAATAATCTTTTATTGGCAGGTACCGGTAATCATCGGGCTTGCCATTCATCAATTGCGTGAACCAACCAATATACGTGTGCTTATTATCAGGGATTTTTAGAAAGAGCTGCGTATAGCCGGGATGTTTTGCCTGTATCTCTACCGTCTGCAGATCCGCATTGGGAGAGCCATCCGGCACAATAAAATAACCGAAGATGGAAATAACAACTGCCACTACAATTATTATCAAACCAAGCAAGGCGCTCTTATTTTTGATAAGTCGCTTCCATAGCTGGTTATTAAATGATTGTTGCTCCATACTGTAATGTACAAATTTGACTGCTTACCGTACTTTTCTTTCTTTCCATTTATAAGATCCGAATTTACCCAACCACCCCGCAATGATCGTATACACAATATGAAATGGCTGAGAAAATGTAAACCAGGAAACAATTTTTTCTTTAGAAAAAAAACTAGCTACAGGGTATATGAAGAATAATTCTATGATCACTTTTAACACAAACAAATACAACAACAGCCACAACATAGTGCTGCTATGATAACCGATCAAGCCAATTACACCGAGTGCTGCTAACAAAAAAAGCCAAACATTAAAAAAATACACAAGCACCAACACCCAAAATATTCGCTTATCATCAAACTTATCCGATTTACTTGCCCAGCGAATACGCTGATTAAAAAAATCAGTCAGTGTTTCCATTGCTTGTGTTTCTACGATCGCTTGTGTTGATTTTAGAAATAGAACTCTTTCGGGATAACGTTGATAAATCTTATGCATCAATAACATATCATCTCCACTGGCAATGCTATCAATTCCTTTAAACCCGTTTACTTCATCGAAAGCTTTTCTTTCATACGCGAGGTTAGCGCCGTTGCACATGCTATGAAATTTTTTATAAACAGAGGCGCCTGTAATGCCCTGCAGTGTTATAAAATCGAGCGACTGAAATATTTTCAAAAAACTATTCTCATTGCAATAAGCTACAGGAGCGGCAATGAATGCAGGATCGTTTTTTTCGTAAAATGTAGCGATAGTTTGCAACCATGTTTTCGGCACAATACAATCTGCATCAGTTGTAACAATTAATATTCCTGATGATTGCTGAATGGCAATATCGATGGCTTTTTTCTTATAAGAATTAAGCACAGTACCATCAGTGAAATCTCTTAATGAAATGAGTTTCACATTATTTGTGGCAAAGCTTTGTACAATGCTTGCTGTTGCGTCAGTAGAATGATCATCTACAACGATCACTTCAAATAAATTGGCAGGATAGCTTTGGTGCAGGATAGAACTTAAACAAATACCTATATTCTCTTCTTCATTTCTTGCAGGAATGATGACAGATATCTTTGTATGGTTTATTTCTTTGGTTGAAATAAAAAATTCAGGAATGGACAGCCAGCTTTGTCTGTAGAAAATAATAAGTCTGGAGTAGACAACAATAAAGAACAAGCTGATGCAATACAGTACGATCATAAAATGTAAAATATCGAATGTAAAATGTAAAAGGAAACGCAAGAACATTAAACACAAAATGTAAAACTTTTACATTTTACATTTAAGATTTAAGATTTTACATTCAACATTTGCTTTTACTCGTCTTCCATGCTTCCTTTGGTGTAGCGTTTGATGATACCTCTACCACTTTCACGGATAAAAGTTACGATCTCATCGCGCTCATCGGTTGCTTGTAATTCTTCTTCAATAAAATTAAGCGCCTGAGAAGTGTTCATCGCTTTATTATAGATAACACGGTAAATATCTAATATCTGATTAATTCTGTCAAGAGAAAAACCCCTGCGTTTTAAACCTACAGAGTTTACACCTGCATAGCTTAATGGAGCGCGGCCTGCTTTGATATAAGGAGGAACATCTTTACTTACTAATGAACCGCCACTTACAAATGCATGCTGGCCAATTTGCACAAACTGGTGTATAGCGCACATACCACCCAATATCGCATAATCACCTAGCACAACGTGACCGGCCATTTGCGTATTGTTACTCATAATGCAGTTATTACCAACAATACAATCATGTGCAATATGGCTATAAGCCATGATCAGGCAATTATTGCCAACTGTTGTTGTCCACCTGTCTTTACTACCTCTGTTGATCGTTACAAATTCTCGGATGGTTGTATTATCTCCTATCTCTACTGTCGTTTGTTCACCTTCATACTTAAGATCCTGTGGAATTGCTGCGATTACAGCGCCGGGGAAAATGCGGCAGTTCTTACCGATCCTTGCACCGTCCATTATGGTTACGTTGCTACCGATCCAGGTACCTTCTCCAATTTCAACATTCTGATGAATAACACTAAAAGGATCAACTTTTACATTCGTTGCAAGCTTCGCATTCGGATGTATATATGTATGAGGATGAATCATATTATTTTGAGTTGCCAGTTTTATGATTTTGCCCGGCTGTTGGCTTAATGGTAATGAGTTGTCTAAATCCATAAGGTAAAGTTAATTGATTAGTAAATTAATAACCAATTAATTGCGTTTAACTATTTGGGCGGTAAGGTCGGCCTCTGTGCATAGCTTATTGCCTACAAAAACACTACCTCTCATGGTACAAATACCACGGCGGATAGGCTCTGTAAGCTCCATTTTAAGCAACATTGTATCTCCCGGAACCACTTTTGCCTTGAATTTGCAATTTTCTATCTTTAAAAAATACGTATCATAGTCTCCTTCTGGCATTGCATTGATACACAAAATTCCGCCCGTTTGAGCCAATGCTTCAATTTGCAATACGCCCGGCATGATCGGATTTCCCGGAAAATGCCCCTGGAAATAATACTCATTAAAGGTTACATTTTTAACACCTACGATCACTGAATCAGTCAGGTCGATAATTTTATCTACCAACAAAAAAGGATAACGGTGCGGTAATGTTTTTTCTATTTGCTGAAAATTATAAACGGCAGGTTGATTAGGATCATACGTTGGAAAATCTTTCGTATGCCTGTTCTTCTTGATGTATTGTTTTATCTTCTTTGCAAACTCAACATTACTGCTATGCCCCGGACGATTGGCAATAATATTTGCTTTGATCGGGTAACCTATTAAAGCAAGGTCACCAATTACATCTAATAGTTTATGACGCGCCGGTTCGTTAGGGAAACGTAATTCTAAATTATTTAAATAGCCTTCGCTTTTTACTTCAACATTATCCCTGCCAAATGCTTTGGCTAATCTTGCCATTTCATCTTTTGTAACCGGCCTGTCCACAACAACGATCGCGTTATTGATATCGCCGCCTTTTACAAGGTTATTATCTAACAACATTTCCAATTCATGTAAAAAACAAAAAGTGCGACAAGGAGCTATTTCAGTCTTGAACTCTTTGATGTTTTTTAAAGTGGCATACTGCGTACCTAATACGGGAGAATTGAAATCAATAAGTGTAGTTATTTTATAATCGGTAGATGGTAAAGCCGTCATTTCTACCCTTTTTACCTCGTCGAAATAGGTAATATTAGTATCGATCGTATACCAAACCTTGGTTGCTTCTTGTTCTAATACGCCTGTTTCTTCTATTATTTCAATAAAAGGCCTGCTACTACCGTCAATTATAGGTATTTCAGGGCCATTTATCTCAATTAGACAGTTATCTACGCCCATACCCACCAAAGCAGCTAAAATATGCTCAACGGTGCTCACTTTCACAGTACCTTGTTCCAGGGTGGTTCCCCTGGATGTATCGGTTACCAGGTCGCAATCAGCCTTAATTACGGGCATTCCCGGAAGATCAATTCTTTGAAATTGGAAACCGAAGCCAACGCTGGCCGGTTTTAAGGTCATATCCACATTAATACCTGTATGAAGTCCTGTACCTGAGATACTTACGGCAGCAAGCAGTGTATGTTGTTTATCTGGATTAAAGTTATTATCCATGCTTAAATCGAAAATTTTGTGGCAAATATATCTAAAATAAAATGCCTACGGTTACTTGAGGGCATATAAAACGAAACTCTTTTAATTAAAATTGAAAATGGAAGCTGCCGAATATGCCAAAATGCGAGGTGCTATTGTCTGTTGGAAGAGGCCCCGGCGATACTCTCCAAACAAGATCAAGGCGCAATACCCTGAAAATATTATCAATACCGGTACCTATTTCTATGTAAGATTTGGCATTTAAGATCTTGAAAGAATTGTCTGTATTATTCAGTTGATTATTGGCGTTACTTAAAGATCCCCAAACTGCTTTTACATTCCAGAATTGCCGCCATTTTAATTTTCTCGTTAGTGGAATAAAACGAAACAACCCCGACCCGAAATTATGTTCAACATTGATCCCTGTATATTGATCTGCCAGGTATTCGAAACGCGTCATTAAATTGAAAGATTGCGGATCATAATAATACAGGTCATTACCTGGTAGATTTGCTAAGAAAGGATAAGGCACTGTTCCAAAAACTTTACCGGCATATACTTTATAGGTGATAGAACCATAAGGAGGTATCTTAATAACATCACCAATATTCACTGATACTTTTGTGTAATTGTAAGCGCTGTGCAAGATTCCGGGCACACCTTGTTCTGCCATCACTTCCACAATAGGATATTTTGAAGTGCCTAAAGAATATTGAAAATAATCTCCATCTATAAATTGTTCCAAATAAGCAAAACGCAATTTAAGCGCTACAGAAAAGCTCGACATCGGAAAACCATTCGTAGTAGGAAATTCGTTCTGTTTCGGCAAATTTTCGAGCGGTGTATACTGCCTGTCTGATAAATATGCCTGTGCTGAAAACCCGGCACCTAATTCTTTATAGACATCAAAACTGACTTCCTGTTTTGAGATAAATTTTCTTGTAATATTTGGTTTACGAATAGCTACCGTAAAGATATTATCCTGACTTATTTGTCCGAGTGAACTTATTCCGTAATCTATATCATTAAAATATTTTGCATGGAGCGTTAATCGTTTTGGATAACGATTCGCTACCCAGTAGGCCTCGCCCATCCCTTTTAATTTTTCATCTTTGGTGCCGTATGCTAAATAACCATGCAGGTAAACATTTTTCATTACTTGCGGAGTGGTGCCCAGATCAAAACGGTAACGCGTACCCTCCCACTGATTTACACTCAGCCAATTGAACCAGGGGCCAATTTCAAAATTGCCATATTTTCTATACCCTGTTACTAAGAATTGTACTTCTTTACGCCTGTTAATAAACTTAGGCATTTTCAAAAGCTTATCAACCGTTGTATAAATAGCTTGTTCATTTTTTGATAAAGTATCATGCCGAAGCTTTGCCCAATCAGAATCGCTTTTATTATTTACACCCGGCTCTACTGTTGTCAATTCTTCTATCTTTTGTTTACCTAATAAATTGGTGATGGAATCGCTATTAACAACAATGTTTTTATAAGAAGTGGTTTTCCTTCCAATAAAAGTGAGTGATTGTTTTCCGAGTACATTAAAGTCTGCAAAAAATTTATCCCTGGTTAAAAAATACATAGAATCACCGATAGGTGTAAACTCCTGGAAGACACTGATCCTTGTTATGTAATTGATATTGGCATCCTTGCCAAGGTAAAGCGAGATCTTTTCGATCTGGTATGTTTTCTCCGTTATCCAGGCATCGCCCTGAAAAGTGCTTTGGCCCGGGCGTTTAGGGCTAAACACAAAATGATATAATTTTTTTCCTGCAACTACCTGCGTATCGGGTGTAGAGAAATTATAATACCTGAATGCTTCGTCGTTTAACGGGCTGATAAAATCTTTATCGATAACAGTAATGTAATTGTCGTAAACATTTACATTTTGATTCATTACGCCTAATAGTTTACTGATGCTTTGGTTGGTAAACCCTTTTGTATTACTTGCCAGGATATTTTCATAATATTTTTTCGGACTTTTCTGATAAGAATAATTACTAACCGTTTCTAAAAGATAAACAGGTAAAAAAGGTACACTTTCAGATTGGCTATCGATATTATTAAAAACAAAAGAAAAAGGTTTGAGGAAAAAATTATTAGCAACTCTTTTTGAATTGAAATTTTTAATATCAACTTCTAATTTATTATAGGCTTCATAACTAAAATTGGAGAAATTAGTTCTATCGTATTGTTTTTTATGCTTCATTATCATGCGCCACAGTAACAAACCTCTGCCGATCGATCTGCCTCTTACTACTACTTCATTACTCAATTTGCCGCGTTGTAAAAGGACAAGAATTTTTTTATCATTAATAGACGAATCAATAGGCAACTTATAATCCTGGTAGCCTACATAACTTACTACAAGTGTATCTGGTTTAAATTCATCAAAATGAAAAGTAAAATTACCCAAGCTATCCGCGCTTTTTCCATAGCCCGTCCTTTCCATATATACAGAAGCATAGCCAATAGGTTCGTTGGTATGTCCATCCTGAATTAATCCTTTAAAATTTATTCCGCCCACATCATCAGGTATATCAAGTGACATAGATGGTGAAGGTTGTAAAAGAATGAGGATATTTTTATCTTTGATAGTAGAATCACAAACAAATTTAAAATTTTCATAGTCCGAGTCACTTACTACTAAGGTATCAGAAACATGTGGATCAAAATGAAAAGTAAAATTGCCTGCAGTATCAGACCTTACAGTAATGGTATCTTTTGCGGAATAAATAACTGCGTTAGCAATGGGCAATTTAGTAACGCCATCCTGAATAGTTCCCGTAAAACTAGCAGTCTGCGCAGTTACTTTTATTGTGATAAAAAGTAATAAGAAGAAAAATAAAAATTTTCCAATAAAATTCAATTCGGGTTAGTTAAGTGTAAGTGTATAAAAATGTTTTTTACTTTTTAGTCATTAGATCTTCCAGCAATTTTTCCAACTCTTTTACTCTTTTTTCTAAGCTAGGTAAATGACGTGTAGCAGCCTGGCTGCGAAGTGCGGCAGTATAATCATAAGCCGGAGATCCGGTGATAGCAGTATTAGGCGTTTTGATAGATTTACTTACGCCGCTTTGCGCATTTATCTTGCTGCCATCTGCTATTTGAATATGTCCAACAATACCAACTTGTCCGCCGATCATAACATTTTTACCAATTTTGGTACTGCCGCTAATACCGCTCTGTGCTGCTATCACTGTGTTATTCCCTACTTCTACATTATGTGCTATCTGTACTAAGTTATCGATCTTGGCGCCTGCTTTAATTAAGGTACTTCCGATAGTTCCCCTGTCGATAGTTGTGTTAGCCCCGATTTCAACGTTATCTTCAATAATTACATTACCTATTTGTGGTACTTTTTTAAATGTGCCATCCGCTAATGGAGCAAAGCCAAAACCATCTCCGCCAACAACGGTCCCCGCATGTATCACTACATTATTACCAATGATACAGCCATGATAAATTTTTACGCCTGCATGAATAATGGTATTATTACCAATAACGACACCATCGCCCACAAATACATTCGGAAAAATTTTAGTGCCTTTACCGATCACCGCTTTTTCGCCAACATAAGTAAACGCTCCGATAAAAACATTTTCTCCATGCTTTGCAGTAGCTGCAATATGTGTTGGTTGTTGTACGCCGCTTAATTGTTGCGTTTGTAATTGCTGATAAGCATCTAACAACGTAGCAAAAGCGCTATAAGCATCCGGCACTCTTATAAGGGTTGTTGTAATAGGCTGTTTTAATTCTTGCGCAGCATTTATTAAAATTACAGATGCTTTTGTAGTGTATAAATATTCTTCATATTTTGGATTAGCTAAAAAAGCCAGCTGACCCTCCTGAGCCTCTTCAATTTTACCGAAAGACCCCACTAACACTTCTGTGTTTCCTTCTACATTGCCACTAACGATCATGGCTATTTGCGCTGCTGAAAATTGCATATAAGCTCTTGTTTTAACTATTGTGTTCTTGGTTTTACTATAACAATATTAGATTAATTCTGGCACGAACAGGTAACTTAAAATAGAAAACTATCTTAAATAACAAATGTAATATTTTTTAATCTTGCCCCGCAGGTTTTGATGAATTAACGCGTGGTCTACCGCCGAAATATCCTTTACCTGGCCATTTTTAAATAGGATATGGATATTTTCTTCATCAAAATCATACGTGCTGCTTACTACTTCTCCTGTGAACACGAGCCAGCTTGCTTCTTCTTCGCTCAAGTTCATTTTTGCACAGGCCTCACTTGTCTTTTCTTTCAGCAAAGAAGCTGCAACCGGCTCCCCGAAATAAACTATTTTCAATAGCTGCCTGTCGATTATCCCTCTGCATAAAAAAGATAATATTTTATCTTTATGATCACACCATTCTTTTATCGCAAACAATACATCGCAATCATCCAGGTCACAAAATTCCTTCAACGTAAAATCATCAGACCTTTGTGAAATGAATTTGTTTAATAATCCGGGAGCCGTTGCTTTAATATATTTAGCTCTTTTAATGATCCGTTGCAACATTTGCTCTGCACATAAAACAGTTTTGTGTAAATAAACCTGTGAGTACATTAACCTGCGTGATACTAAAAACTTTTCAATAGAGTACACCGCTTTTTCTTCTACCATCAATTCTCCGTTATGCACTACGATCATTTTTAATATTCTATCGTAGCTAATAACTCCTTCTGTAACACCGGTAAAAAAACTATCTCGTGATAAATAATCCATGCGGTCGACATCTAATTGACCGGTAATGAGCTGATGCAAATATTTTTTAGGGTAAGCGCCTGTAAAAATATCTATCGCCATTTGTAGTTGCCCATTCAATTGTTTATTCAAGTCCTGCATCAATGACAAAGAGATCATTTCATGCGGTGTATTTTCTATCAATACATTTTCAAGCGCATGACTAAAAGGCCCATGTCCGATATCATGTAAAAGAATAGCAATTTTAGCTGCCTGTTCTTCTTGTTCATTTATATCAACACCTTTACTTTTTAATTCGCTCAATGCAATAGACATTAAATGATAGGCCCCTAATGAATGGTGTAATCTTGTATGCACTGCTCCGGGATATACCAGGTTTGCCATCGCCATTTGATTAATGCGGCGCAATCTTTGATAGTAAGGATGTGAAATGATCTGGTAGATCAATTCATCGTCTATTGTTATAAATCCGTGAACAGGATCATTTATAATTTTTCTAAAAGCCATTATTAAACGATAATTTACAGTTATTCCTCTTAATCAGAACCTTTTTGTTAAAAGATGTACAAAGTAAAACAAAGCTACGAAGCATCCATCTAATAAATTAAATTTGTACAGGCGCATTATTAAACAGCATCTTTAAAAAAAGCAATATGAGCATAGCTAAAATACTTTGGGTAGATGATGAGATAGATAGCCTCACTTCGCAAATACTGTTTTTGGAAAATAAAGGATACGAAATGCATACCAAAACCAATGGTTTTGACGCGGTGGAATATGTAAAAGAAAATATAGTAGATGTGGTTTTGTTAGATGAAACGATGCCGGGCATCACCGGATTGCAGACAATTCAACAAATAAAAGAGATCAATAGTAACCTTCCTGTAGTATTGATCACAAAAAATGAGGCGGAGAATTTAATGGACGAAGCTATTGGCAGCCAGATAAGCGATTACCTGATAAAACCTGTAAATCCAAACCAGGTATGGCTTAGCTTGAAAAAGATAATAGACAATAAACGATTGGTAGCAGAAAAAACTACATCTGCCTATCAGCAGGAATTTCGCAGTTTATTTATGGCGCTTAATGATAATCCTGATTATAATGAGTGGATGAATTTGTATAAAAAATTAGTGTATTGGGAACTGGAGATGAAGAAAAGCGATAGCCCGGAAATGCAAGAGGTTTTTCAAACACAAAAAACAGAAGCGAATACAGAATTCTTTAAATTTATTTCAAAGAACTATTCTTCCTGGGTAGGGCCCAAAAGTGTTGCCGGGCCTATCATGAGTCATACGATGTTCAAGTATAAAGTATTGCCTCATTTGGAAAAAGGAAAGCCTTTGTTCTTTGTATTAATAGATAATTTGCGTTTTGATCAGTGGAAAACGATACAACCCATTTTCAGCGAAAGCTTTCGCATACATGAAGAAGAAACTTTTTATTCTATTTTACCTACTGCAACACAGTACGCACGAAACGCGATATTTGCGGGCATGTTGCCGGTCGATATAGAAAAGCAATTTCCTGTACAATGGAAAAATGATGATGATGAAGGAGGAAAGAATTTATTTGAAGAAGAATTTTTTAAAGCGCAATTAAAAAAAGCTGGTAAGGGAGACCTTAAATATTCTTACACTAAGATCACACACAATACAGACGGACAAAAATTAGTAGACAATATTCACAATATGATGCAGAATGACATCAATATCATAGTGTACAATTTTGTTGATATGCTAAGTCATGCCCGCACAGAAATGGAGGTATTAAAAGAATTAGCTGGCGATGAGGTAAGCTACAGAAGCCTTACCTATAGCTGGTTTGATCATTCTCCATTGCACCAGGCATTAAAAAAGATCTCTGATAAAAATGTAACCGTTATTGTCGCAACTGATCATGGTGCAGTGCGCGTTAAAACGCCTACTAAAGTAATTGGCGATAAGCAAACTACTGCTAACCTTCGCTATAAACACGGAAGAAATTTGAATTACGAACCGAAAGATGTATTGGCATTTAAAGATCCGCGAGAAGCCGGATTGCCTGTTCCTAATGTGAATTCTTCTTATATTTTTGCTAAGGGCGATATGTTTTTATGCTATCCAAATAACTATAATCATTTTGTAAATTATTACCGTAATACTTTTCAGCATGGCGGTATAAGTTTAGAGGAAATGATAATCCCAGTTATACGAATGACCAATAAATAAGCCTAAAGCTAGAAATTAAAATGAAAAATGTATAGTTTTTTGTTCTTTTTTGGAAAGAAGATTTCAACTTATGGTGATAACTTAAAAGACTAAAATGAATCCCTATTATTAATTTCGTCATTATCCTTCTGGGATTTGACTTTTAATTTTTGGATCAAATAATGAAGTACACACAAAATATACTGGATAAGATAGAAAGGATCATAGAAGAAAGCGGTTATGTTATTCGTTACGAAAGAGGCAATTTTCAAAGTGGTTACTGTATTTTACAAGCCAAAAAAGTAGTTGTACTCAACAAGTTTTTACAGACAGAAGGCCGAATCAACACTACCATAGAATTGATCCCACAATTAGAAATTAATTTTGATGCGCTTACGCACGAAAGTCAAAAAATGTACGAGGAAGTATTGAGCGTTGGTGAAGAAAAATAAACAATAGTTTTCTGATATTAAAAAGCTCCTGAAAATTTCAGGAGCTTTTTATTTGCAAATATTTAAAGCATATGGGTCATATTTTCTTTACTACCAAACGTTTCTAGGGCAGGTATTATCAGAATACTTGTTACCAAGGATAAACCCGATGATGATCTCATGTGTGCCATTGCTCACCGTATTGATCTGCGTTGTAGAATAATCATAAGAATATGATACTGAGAACGTATTCAATATATTCAGACCCGCAAATGCCGCAAAACCATAGCCTCCCCTGTATGTACCACCAAACCAGAAATTATCCCTGTACGTACATTTTACGTTCAGATCTACCTGCGATGGCAACGGTGATACCGTTTTAACCATGATCGATGGCAAGATATTCAAATCATCGCCCAATAAGAAACGGTAACCCACTGTCGTAAAAAAGTGAGGTACCATCTTGCCATTCTTGTTTATTGTTGGATCATTAGGATTAGAAAAATCGATCGGCTGTGGCAACAATTGTTGTGCCGCTATACCTACAAAATAGTCCGCCGAATACAACCATAAACCTGCGCTCATATCCAAATTCGTCTTGCCTAATGAACCACTGCCATATACCGCAGGATCGCCGTTGTCCGGTTGTGAAGGGTCTCCCGTGAAATTAGTTTTGCTTCTATCAAGACTCACTTTCGTTCCACCTATCCCTATCCCTGCTGATAAGTTTGTTCTTCTGCTGATACCTATGTGGTAAGCGTAAGTTCCCATTACCGTTACTGTAGTAAAAGGGCCTATCTCATCATTGCTGATCTGTAAACCAATACCATGATGCGGCGGTGAAGCTGTATAATCATCCCAATATTGTTTACCCCTTGGGTTGTCTCCATCTACTGCAGGAAACAAAGTTGTCGCATTTGTTTTA
>DATHHR010000195.1:0-4984 GCA_035317105.1 Ferruginibacter sp.
AATTTCTGTTGCATCAGTAACCTGGTAGTTCCATTTTGTAACCGGTGTAGTGATATTGATCACATCCACTTCCTGGAAAGCATCCGTACCTAATAAATGTGCGAACACCTGGCCCGTGATACAAACCAATGGCGTGCTATCGATCATTGCATCAGCTAAACCCGTCACTAAATTTGTAGCGCCCGGTCCGCTTGTTGCAAACACAATACCTACTTTACCTGAAGCGCGTGCGTAACCCTGGCCGGCATGTATACCACCTTGTTCATGGCGAACAAGAATATGTTTTAAATGATCGTTGTAATCGTATAAGGCATCATAGATAGGCATGATAGCACCACCCGGATAACCGAAGATCGTATCAACACCTTCAGCGATGAATGCTTCTAACACGGCTTGTGCACCGGTTAATTCACCTACCTGTCCTTTTTTAAAAGGAAAATCTTTCGATGGTGGTGTTTTACCTGAAGTTGCTTCCGCTGGTTTGGCAGCAGGCTTCAAATCTTTTTTTATAGTTTCTGTAGTACTCATAATTTCTTTTTTTAATGTTCAGTGATAGATTTAATCTTCATCCGTAACACACCCTTCTGCGGCTGTTTTTACCAGCTTCGCATATTTATATAGAACGCCGCTTGTTGCTTTTAAAGCAGGTTGTTTCCAGCTCTTTTTTCTTTCGGCGATAATTTCTTCACTCACTTTTAATACCAGTTTATTATTTACTGCATCAATTTCAATGATATCATTATCCTCTACAAAAGCGATCAAGCCTCCGTTGAAAGCTTCGGGTGTGATATGACCGACGACAAAGCCGTGCGTTCCACCACTAAACCTTCCATCAGTAATTAAGGCAACCGTTTTACCCAGGCCTGCACCGATGATAGCGCCGGTTGGTTTCAACATTTCGGGCATACCCGGTGCACCACGAGGACCGATGTACCTGATCACCACCACATCACCCGGATGAACTTTACCGCTTTGTATTCCTGCGATCAGATCTTTTTCACCGTTGAATACTCTTGCAGTTCCTTCAAAACGTTCGCCTTCTTTACCGGTAATTTTTGCAACGCTTCCGCCTTCTGCTAAGTTTCCGTATAATATTTGTAAATGCCCGGTTGCTTTTAACGGCGTTTCCAAAGGCATTACTATTTTCTGTTCATCGAAGTTTAAGTTTGGTACATCTTTCAAATTCTCTGCAACTGTTTTACCTGTTACAGTTAAACAATCACCATGTAATAATCCCTTGCTCAATAAATATTTCATTACTGATGGAACACCACCAACTTTATGCAGATCTTCCATTAGGTATTTACCTGATGGTTTAAAATCAGCCAGCATTGGAACCCTGTCACTGATCTTTTGGAAATCATCCTGTGTCAATGGAACACCAACGCTTTTTGCTATCGCGATAAAGTGCAATACTGCATTCGTGCTTCCACCCAAAACCATCACAACGGTCATTGCATTTTCAAATGCTTTTTTTGTCATGATATCTTTTGGCTTGATATCTTTTTCTAATAATATTTTTATTGCTTTACCAACTGCCACACACTCATCTTGTTTTTCTTTACTCAAAGCAGGATTGCTTGATGAATAAGGTAAGCTCATACCCAATGCTTCAATTGAAGCAGCCATAGTATTAGCTGTATACATACCTCCGCAAGCGCCGGCACCCGGACAAGCATGTTCAACAATACCTCTAAAATCAGTTTCGCTTAAATTACCCGCGATCTTTTGTCCTAGTGCTTCAAAAGCAGAAACGATGTTAAGGTCTTCACCTTTATAATGTCCCGGTGCAATGGTGCCACCATACAACATAATAGAAGGACGATTTAATCTACCCATCGCCATGATAGAACCCGGCATATTTTTATCACAACCAGGGATCGTGATCAAGGCATCATAATACTGTGCGCCTGCATTTGTTTCAATGCTATCAGCAATTACATCTCTGCTCACTAAACTATAACGCATACCATCTGTACCCATGCTGATACCATCACTTACACCGATCGTATAAAAACGCAGGCCTAATAATCCTGTATCATTCACACTCTTTCTTACAACTGTTGAAAGATCGTTCAGGTGCATATTACATGGGTTACCATCCCAGCCCATACTTGCAATACCTACCTGCGCTTTCTTAAAATCTTCTTCTTTGAATCCGATCGCATAGTACATTGCCTGTCCGCCCGGTTGTGTAGGATCCTGTGTTAGAGTCTTGCTGTATTTGTTAAGTTCCATTGTGGTGTTTTTGCCCCCGTCCCCTAAAGGGGTGATTTGGAGATTATGTTTTATTATTTATTTTTCATTAAACTACTTGCTACTATTTAATTCCACTCATTGCCTGACAGCAGTGTTCTTCAATTCATTTACCCAAACACCCCTTTGGGGGATATGGGGGCAAACAAAAAGCCCGTCTCTTTTTGGAGGCGGGCTTTTTTATAATTAAGTTTTTATACTACATATAAATTCCTCCTCCAGAGATAGGTATAATAATGACAACGACAACAATGATAATTGCTGCTATGTTTGTTATGCCATTAAGTATATTGCCTTTCAACATGTGGAAGAGTTGTAAAACAAATATACTACTATCTATTAAAAAAACAAAGAACTTTTTCAGGTACGATGTTTGACGTTAGATGTACGATGTTGAAAATTATATTATTTCAAAACATCGTACGTCGTACATCACACATCGTACATTGTATTATTATATGATCGTTGATTTTCTCAACTCAATATTTTCCTTATTAACATCCCCTGTAATTCTGCCACTTACATATTCAGTGATCAATTCACCAACTGTAGAAGTGAAGTAGAAATTAACGGGATCGATATCTTTGGTTACGAATAAATTAGATATGGTCCATTGAACCGCTTCTCTAACTTTTGCCGCTTCTTTTTTCATGTCGAAATATTCCAGCATCATGGCGGCAGATAAAATTGAACCCAATGGGTTCGCGATATCTTTTCCGGCAGCTTGCGGATATGAACCATGGATAGGCTCAAATAAAGCAGTAGAATTACCAACTGATGCACTAGGTAACAAACCTAATGAACCGCTGATCACGCTTGCTTCATCACTTAAAATATCACCAAACAGGTTTTCTGTAAGCATTACATCAAATTGTTTTGGATTTTGGATGATCTGCATGGCTGCGTTATCTACAAATAAATAATCAACAGTAACATCGCTGTAAGTAGGAGCGATCTCTTGCACCACTTTTCTCCACAACCTTGAAGTTTCTAAAACATTTGCTTTATCAACCAGTGTTAATTTTTTTCTTCTTTTTTGCGCCATTTGAAAAGCTAAATGAGAAACACGTTCGATCTCAGCTTTTGTATAAATACAATCATCAGAAGCCCAGGTGCCTTCTTCATCTTTTTTCTTTTCTCCAAAATAAATACCTCCGGTTAACTCACGAAAAACAACGAAATCAACATCTTCTAATTGTTTATCTTTTAACGGAGATAAATGGTGTAAAGCAGTGTAAGTAGTGATCGGACGAATGTTTGCGAACAATTGTAATGTCTTTCTTAATTTAAGCAAACCTTGTTCTGGTCTAACTTTAGCAGTAGGATCATTATCGTATTTAGGATGGCCGATAGCGCCGAATAAAATAGCATCACTGTTTAAACAGATCTCAATTGTTTCATCAGGCAGAGGATTACCTGTTTTATCAATTGCATCAGCACCCATCAAACCATAAGTATATGTAAACTCATGACCAAAATGCATACCTACAGCGTCCAATACTTTAATTGATTGTTGCGTTACTTCCGGTCCGATACCATCTCCTAATATTACTGCTATATTTTTTTTCATATTCAAACCCAAAAGGGCCTTTTGTTTTTAATCTGTGTTAGAGATCAGTTATTAATAAGATTATAATGTCTTTTCGAATGTTTCGATTTCTGTTTTCATGTTCAACAGGTAATCGATATCGTCGTAGCCATTTAACAGGCATGTTTTTTTGTAATGGTTGATATCAAATGTTTCCTGTTCGCCTGTCGAAACGATGGTGATGGTTTGTTTGTCAACATCTACATTCAATTCTGCCGCAGGATCTTTTTCTATTGCGGTGAATATTTTATGTAAGAATGCATCGCTTACCGTAACAGGCAATAAGAAGTTATTTAACCCGTTATTTTTAAAGATATCTGCGAAGAAGCTGCTCACCACTACATCAAAGCCTGCGTCTTTAATGGCCCATGCCGCATGCTCACGACTTGAACCACAACCAAAATTCTTTGCGGCAACCAATATTTTTCCTTTGTAGATAGGGTTATTTAAAACGAAATCCTTTTTAGGTTGATTATCGTCATCATTTTCATAACGCCAGTCTCTGAATAGATTTTTACCAAAACCATCTCTGCTGGTTGCTTTTAAAAAACGTGCAGGGATGATCTGGTCCGTATCGATATTTTCGATATTAACCGGAACCGTTGAACTTTTAATGATGCTAATTGCTTTACTCACTTTTATTATTTTGAATGTTGTATTTTAAATATTGAATTATCAGTTATCCATTAGTTTAAAAATTCTCTGACATCACCAACCTGTCCTGTAATAGCCGCTAATGCTGCAGTTAAAGGGCTTGCCAACATTGTTCTTGCATTCGGGCCTTGTCTTCCTTCGAAATTTCTGTTCGATGTGGAGATGCAATATTTGCCTGCAGGAATTTTATCTTCGTTCATCCCTAAGCAAGCGCTACAACCCGGCTGACGTAATTGAAAGCCTGCGGTTTCCAATACTTTATCGATGCCTTCTAATTTCGCCTGTGCTTCTACTTGTTTGCTGCCTGGCACTATCCAAGCTACAACGCCGTCTGCTTTGTGTTTGCCTTTTACAAATTCAGCTACCATTCTTAGGTCTTCGATGCGACTATTAGTACAACTGCCGATAAATACGTAATCGATCTTTTTGCCTTTGATGTTTTCTCCCGGTTGCAGATCCATATAATGCAAAGATTTTTCGAAAGAA
>DATHHR010000196.1:0-32738 GCA_035317105.1 Ferruginibacter sp.
ATTATTTAAAAGCGGACTGGTTTTTATTGGCGTTTGATAAGCGCGGTTTTTACGTACACTATTATTTTTTTCATATAGTGTAGAGTTATCTGCATTAATGATCTGCCCGTTCAGTGCATTTACCCTTACATTCATATAATCTGAACTGTGTAGCACATCAATGGTAATATTCCAGGCCAGTTGTATTGTTTTGCCATCATTAGTTGTAACCCATAATAATTCTGCAAGGATATTTTGTTTGGCAATCCCTGCAGGTGTAAAAACAAGATAGGTAGCAGTATCTCGCTGATCAGGTAAAACCGTTAATGAAACAGGATCGTTTAATTTAAGATAAGCGGCTGCTTTTGCAACAGCAGTCATTGCACTAATAGAAGGTATTGCACTCGTTGCCTTTGTATTGATTTTATCAACAAACCGGCTACTATTACTTACAATGCCACCTTTACTATCAAAGCAGATTGAATAAATAGCATTGTGAACTTTTAAACCAAGATAATACTGCTGAATGTAGGCAAAGGTTAATTTATCTTTTGACGAAGCGCTGCTCACTTTCATTTCAACCAGGTCATTGCTTTGCAGGCGAAGTTTTTTATTATTATCTTTTACCCATTGGGTTACTTTCGGGACTAAAGTTTCCTGTGCAATAGCAGGCATGGAACTTATACAAAGCGCAAAAAGGAAAATCCTCCAAACGTAAATATTTTTCATCGATGGAATTTTGTTAGGGATCTGGAGGTAAAAAATAGTTTAAAAGTGTTACTAAAGATAAGATATTATAAACATAAGAAATGTTGCTTTTAAACCCGCTTTTCGATAGGTAATTTAATTATATTATATATATAAATCTAGTATAGCTGTTTTACCTTAAATATATAAATAAAACAACAGGCTTTTTCTGTCTAAAGGCAACCCAATTGTTGTATTTGACGATTATTGAGGGTATACGATCTTTATGGAGAAAAAAAGAACTTCTACTAACACCTTTTATGCCTACGCAGACGCTGCCGGAACGGATGTTATTCAGGGAGATAAACTTGCGGACACTCCAGGCTATAGCGATCTTTTAGAAGGGTTCATCAATATCAGGTCTATTACTACTTCTTTGTTATATCAGCCCTTAGATAATTCATTTAACAGGATCATAAAACGCGGGTTCGATATTGTATTTTCAATCATTATGATCGTGACTGTCCTTTCCTGGTTAATGCCGATTATTGCCTTTTTAATATGGCTCGATTCGAAAGGCCCTATCTTCTTTTTTCAAAAAAGAAATAAAAGGAATAGCGAATTATTTACCTGTATAAAATTCCGGTCGATGATCGTCAATGCAGATGCGGATACTTTGCCCGCGCGGAGAAATGACAATAGAATAACTTCGCTGGGCCGTTTTTTAAGAGATCACTACATAGATGAATTACCGCAATTTTTTAATGTATTGATGGGAGATATGTCTATTATTGGCCCAAGGCCGCATATGGTAAATGATAATTTAAAATACCGCAAACAAATAGACTATTATGAACGTCGTCATAAAGGCAAACCAGGTATTACAGGGCTTGCGCAAGTATTAGGGTATGTAGGCGCTACAGAAAATATCCAGGAAATACAGGATCGTATTGGGTTAGATATTTTTTATTTGAGGCACTGGTCATTTAAGTTAGACATGAAAATAATATGGAGAACAATATTAAAACCCTTTCGCTTATCGCTTAATACAAAAGAAGTATAGGGCATACTATCATTTTTAAATGCGTATTCAAATTTTGTCAACACTTTCAAACAACTTATTGTTACACGAACCAGATCAGGAAAATATTCTTTCTGTACAGCCGCTTGTTACCATTGTAATCCCTACCTATAACCGGAGTTTACTTATACAGGATACTATTGCATCAGTTTTAGCGCAAACCTATTCCAATTGGGAATTGATAATAGTAGATGATGGTTCAACAGATAGTACTGTAGATATGATACGATCTATAAAAGATGAAAGGGTACGCATAATAGGATTTCCGCATTGTGGCAATATCGCCATGCTTAGGAATATTGGTGTGAAATCGGGCTCGGGGCAATGGATAGCTTTTCTTGATTCGGATGACACCTGGGTTCCGCAAAAACTGGAGCTGCAATTGGCTGCTTTGCAAAAAGACACAAAGCAATGGTGTTATGGAGGATTTGAATTGATGAACGAAACAGGCACGGCAATTCCAAGCAAAAGCGGAACGTATCATCCTTTTTCAGGATGGATACTTCCTAAAGTCATCACTTATGAAGCGTCCGTTACTATCTGTTCTGTAATGCTTCGGCGATCACTTTTTGATGAGATCGGTGGCTTTAATTCCGATGCCGGATTGTTTTGTCACGAAGATTATGAATTTGTATTACGGTTGGCCATGCACGCGGAAGCCCTGGCCTTAGCTTCTGTATTGGTGCGCATAAGGGATCATCCTGGCAGAACTACTAACACGTTCACTAATGGGCCCGAGCGGACAGCAAATGTATACGGTTTTTTTTACCGGTGCTGCAATGATAATAATATTAAAAAACTAGTGCATCGCCAATATGCACATCATCTTGCTGATGCAGCGGAAAAAAACTTGTATAAAAAAAACTATTTACGGGCAATTAAATACTTCGCTAAGGCAATCGTTAATGGAGATAAGCCAAGGCATTTGCTTTCATCTTTTAAACATGGATTTATAAAACATAACCCTTTATAAAAATTAGTTGAAGAAAACGATAACAGATATTTTTACGATTCTTTCGCGCAGAGAAAAAATCCGGTTCACCCAGCTGGTAGTGATGGATATATTGGTCAGTATACTGGATATTTCTTTCCTGGCCATACTGTTATACCTGGTACACTTTTATACAGCACCACACCAGGTAATGATAGAAAATGTTTTTCTTTTTACTTTTCTTGATAAACATCCCGTTATCCCCATTCTGATTTTCTTTGTGCTTTTTAGTATTAAAAATATGTTTGGGTTCAGTGTTTTCCGTAACCAGTTCCGGTATGTTTACCAGGTGGCTTCGCGGCTTTCACGCAATAACATGCAGCTTTATTTTTCAGGAAGTTATAATGAGTATGTGTCGGTTGATTCGTCTGTGCATAGCCGTAAGATCGCGCAGTACCCAATTGAATTTGGCCACTATATCGTAGGCGGCTTTCAACAGATCATCAGTCAATCTATATTGATATCTATAACTATTGCAGCTGTATTAATTTATAACCCGGTATTATTTCCATTATTCTTAATAATACTTGCTCCGCCGATTATTTTAAGCGGTATCTTATTAAAGAAAAAAATACATCGGCTGCGCAAAACAGCAAAGACAATTAATGAAAAAACCCAGCAAAGCCTTTATGAAGCTATCTCAGGTTTTATTGAAAGCAATATTAATAAGCGGCAGCATTTCTTTATCAATCGCTATTATTCCAACCAGGCAACATTGAATGATTTTTTTGCTGAGCAACAATCCATAAACAATATGCCGTCGCGGCTGATAGAAGTATTTGCTATATTCGGCCTTGCCGTTCTTATACTTGTTAATTCATTTACAGCAAAAGGGGGCGCCGTTCAGGTAATAACAATTGGTGCGTTTATGGCGGCAGCCTATAAAATTATACCCGGCATTGTAAAAATATTGAACAGTACAGGGCAAATGAAAACTTTTGGTTTTGCCATAGATGCGCTGCTAAAAAGTAGTACAGTCAAAACAACAGAAAGTATATCAACCAATACTCCCGTTTCTTCTGTAGCATTTAAAAAAGTTTTTTTTAGTTATAAAGATGAAACGGTATTAAGCAATTTTTCTTTCGATATTGAAAAAGGGGATATGGCGGGTATCAGCGGTGTGTCAGGCAAAGGAAAAACTACGATCATTAATTTGTTGTTAGGCTTTTTAGAACCGCAACGGGGAAGAATTTTTATAAATGATACAGAAACAACTGCGGGTGAAAGGCAACAGCATTGGAATAAAATTGCCTACGATAAACAACAACCGTTTTTTATTCACGATTCCATACGGAATAATATTTTATTGTCTGAAGATGTATATGACGCAGATAAGTTAGACAACATTATTAAAATAACCGGACTTTACAATTTGATAGAACAATATCCCGAAGGATTAGATACGGTCATAACCGAGAATGGCAAAAATATCAGTGGCGGCCAACGGCAACGGATAATGCTTGCAAGAACTTTATATAAAGATGCCGACATGATAATATTAGATGAATCCTTCAGCGAATTAGACAGGGCTTCTGAAAATAGTATGCTGAATTATTTTAGGAGCCTTGCAGCAGCAGGTAAAATCATTATATTAATAACACATAACAAAGAAAGTCTTTCGTTTTGTAATAAAGTAATTTCATTAGATGAGAGATACACGGCCCACATTCATAATAATTAGTCCGGGTTTTGCCGTGGATGAAAAAGATAGCACTTGCCTGCCTTTACAGCAAAATCTGATAAAGGCGATCAACAAAAACTTTCCTTCCATTAAAATAATTATCGTTGCACTTCAGTATCCATTCATCAAGTCTGAATATGACTGGTATGGTAACAAAGTGATCAGTTTCGGGGAAAGAACTAAAGGAAAATTGCACACTTTGCTTTTATGGATAAGAACATGGATATATCTAAAAAAAATAAATAAAGAGAATAACGTAAAAGGCATTCTTAGTTTTTGGGCAGGTGAATGTGCTTTAATTGGAAACAGGTTCGGTAAAAAATATAATATCAAACACCGTTGCTGGATACTAGGACAGGATGCGCGAAAAGAAAACAAGCATGTTAAACGGATGAAACCTCAGCCAGATGAGTTAGTCGCCTTATCGGATTTTATAGCGGAAGAATTTAATAGAAACCATCATATACTACCTGCACATATTATTACGCCCGGTATTGACCCCGCGCAATTTACAAAGAATGTGCCCGAAAGAAATATTGATGTGCTGGGTGTGGGCTCCCTTATTCCATTGAAGCAATATGAGATATTTATCCAGGTCATCGCGACGCTAAAAGAAAAATTTCCTTTTATTAGTACGGTGATAAGTGGCTGCGGACCCGAAGAAGAAAAATTAAAAATGCTAATCGCTAAATATAAAGTAGAGAAAAACATTGTGTTGATCGGCGAAATACCACATGAAGAGGTTTTGTTACTGATGAAACGATCAAAAATATTTCTTCATCCATCAAACTACGAAGGCTTTGGGGTTGTTTGTATTGAAGCGCTCTACGCCGGGGCTCATGTAATTAGTTTTAGCAAACCGATGAACGCGGCTATTGATCAATGGCATATCGTTACCAATGAAATTAGTATGCTAGGACAATCAATTGACCTTTTGCAAGATGAGCATATTGAATACAGACAGGTATTGTTTAGTTCAATGGATAATTGCGCAATGAAGATGGTTAAGCTGTTTGGAGATTTTTAATTAAAGCCACAGCTTTTTCTATAACTGTCTCAGGAGAAATTCTTGTCATACAATGATTATCGCCATACTTGCAAAAAATTTGCATACAATTCCCACATTCAAGATCTGATGAGTCAAAGAAAAAACTGTTTTTCCCTAGCGGCCTTGACCAATCGCTTCTTGTTGAGCCAAAAAGCGTAATGGTTGGAATGCCAGACACCCATGCCATATGCATTAACCCTGAATCTTCCGATATAACTGCTTTTGTTTTTTGAAGAATTGAAAAAGCCTGAGCCGGACTTGTTTTATCAGTAAGATCGATCAATCGATCGCCCAGTTTATTTTTCAGATAAGCTGCTTTTTCCCGGATAAAGTTTGTGCCCATAATTAAAAACTGCGTATCGGGAAATTGCTGTAACCAAAGGTTCGCGAAGCTTACATAATTATCTATCGGCCAGTTACGATTTTCAAACGCCCCTGCGGGATTGAGTACGATCAGCTCATTATTTTTATTCCATCCGTTATTTAGTAAAATTGCAGTTGCATCTTTAACTATAAATTTTGGATCAATATCGCAAGCACCTAAACCGACCGCTTCAATAGTTAGTCTTGTTCTTTCCCCTGCAGCTAATGGAGAAAACCGGTCAAAGGAAGACCATGCTTTTGGTAAAAGGCTTTTTCTTATCAAATTACTTAGATCATTGTTTTGTAAATCGATCACAACATCATACCTGTTCAGTAATAATTTCGGCAATAATGTTAACGTGTAAAAAAATTGTTTTTTAAAACTTCTGGCCCCGCCAATAGAATAGACATTGGTAAAAAGCGGCAGGCTTTTAGGAATGCTGTTAACTTCTTCTCTTGTAACAAGATCAATAATTGTGTCTTTGGGTAAATGATTTTTTAAATATTGCAGGTATGGTAAAGTGATCACCATATCGCCCATTGCCTGTAGGCGAATCGCCAGTATGCGTTTAGGCGGATATTTTTTCGTCCATGGTTTTGCGGTAACGATCATTTATAATGCATTTATTTTATAGAGATATAGGTTACTGCCTTTATCTATTGCGCCATCTCTCTTGTCGGCAAGCTCAACATGAAAAGAAGCAAATAATTTTTTATCTGTTTTATTTAGCAATGCGGGTGGCAATATTGAAATGACGTACACTGTTTTGATCCCGTCTTTTTTAAAAAGATAGTTTAGCCCATCGCAGTAACGGGTTGAGTCATCCAGCATTGCTTTCTCATTGCCCCATACAATAAAAGAGAGACTCTTTTCAACATCTACACAATAATAAGGTTGATCCATGCAGGCAGATATTGTATTTAATGCACAAAAATCGGTTACCATTTTTTCGTTAGGAGGCACTTCATTGATCAATTCTTTTACCCTGAAGCCATTAGAAAAAGGGAGCTCAATATCTTTTGATACTATAAAAACACCCGCTATTAGCTGGATGAACAGCAGAACAAGCACTAATATTTTTTTATTTTTTTGTAACGGAGTATCATAACAATACATCCAGAGCGCTACTACAAAACTTACAAAAATAAAACCGACATATCTTTCGGTTCCGAGGACAAAAATATTACCTACAATAAAAGTTACTACTACATTGGCTACAAAGAGGACAAGACTTTTTTTATTATCATATAAAATATAGCAGCCCGCACCCACGAATGTAAAAGCCAATAATGGGCTAATGATCTTTAATATCCTATAGGTAGGATGTAAGTTTAATAGAAACTGCGTATTCCAAAAATTGTACTCCCACCATGCGGGCATAGGTGCGAAGGCGCGTAAAGGAGCTTGCAGGTCAATGGCGAATATACTTGGGTTCCAGCGAACCACATAATAAAGGATATTTATCTTGCTTTCCGGTGGCTGTGATATAAAATGTATAGCAGGTAAAAAAATAAGTATACCCAACAAAGAATGCAATACAACAAAGCTTCTTTTTTTCTTTTGTTCAACGGATGAGAAAAGAAAATACAAATGCAAACTACCGGCCAGCAACATACCGATGAGGTGTACATTACTCATAAAAAAAAGCAATAAATAATATATGATCAACTTATACTTGAACTCTTCATTTATAACGATGCAAATAAGAAAACCGGCTAAAACGGCCAACACATAATTGCGGCTGAGGATGGCGTACTCAAAAATAAAATAGTAGCCAAAAGGAAGAAGGACCTTAGTGCCGGTTGGTAAGGGTGAATAAAAAAGCATGACAAAAATTACCAGTATGGCAAGTATCAAATGAACTATTTGAACATATACCAGGTTATGCGTAAACTTTGATATGATCCAAAGAACAATATACCAAACCGGCGGATGGCCCTCGTTTCGCCTGTTGTGGATGAGGTCTAAAAAGCTATTGCTTCCCCTGGCGATATTCCAACTATGAAATTCATCTCCCCATAATTCATGATGATACATTGTATAGCTTGCAATAATTATATACAAACCGAATACCGCCCACAGCAAAGGCTTAGAGAAAAGATTTTTACTATTAGTATTTTGAAGACCTGCTGCCATTATTTATATTATTCAATTTCTATTGGGAAAAAACTATTACCGTTGTATTTTTTTATTTCTTTGATCAGCAATGGCAGATCTCCGATAATATACTTCCCGGTCTTGTTGATGAATATTTTGCTATAATTCCCTACTGAAATGTTTTTTAATTGTGGCAGCAAGCTTTCATCAAAAAGAGCAATATAGCCTTTATGTAATACCAGCAGTATATCTTCAGGGTTCACTGCAAAAAAAGCATTAGTAGTATCAGTGTTGATCTTTTCTTTAGCAATTACAATATCCGCATAATTACCTTCTTTTATTGCTCCGGTATTATTGAGTTTCCATATAGCAGCGGGTGTTGTTGAGATGGCGTTCATCAATTCTGTATCCGTCAATAATTTTGTTTCTCTTGCTGTACGCAATTGCTGCCAGATATTCCAATTAGCAGATACTGTAGAATCTGTACCGAAAAGAATATTGGTCGCCATCTTCAATTTATTGACCGCAGCAGTTGCGCCTAATAAAAAGAAATTTGAATCCGGGCACCAAACCAATGCGCGAAACGAAGCTGCTTGCCTTTCGTCCATTGCTACCCCATGTATGCCAACGATCTTTCTTTTTAATACATTCCATTTGATCACTTCATCGATCTCATCATGCGCATCAATATCTGTTCCCTCACCTACATGCATTGAAAAAGGATATTTTTTTGCGAACGGACTATTTAATTGATATTTCCACCCCCTCTCTAATTTAACGGAATGTAATGAGTAACTGTTTTGAAATACGGTGATGATACTATTAGGGATATCCAGTTTCTCTCCATGGTTGACAACTGTTGTAACACCGTTCAGCAGGTTTTTATAAACGCCCCATTGAGTACGAAGCTCTTTAGGAATTGTAAGAATGCAATTGATAGTAGCTTTGTCTTTTTCATGAATATCATCTCCCCATTCTACATAGTTATTATAAATGCGATTGCCCAGTTGCGGAAATAAATTAAAATCGAGGTGGTCGTGAGAGTTTATTAAGCCGGGGAAGGCGATGGCATTTTCAAATTCGATAATATTTTCCTGCGAAGCTGCTAATGCTGTAGCGATAGCAGCAATCGATCCATTATTGATATGGATATTCTTTTTACCTGCTTCGCCAACAACTTGTACATTAGCTATTATCATTTGCCTTTTTTAATTGGATGCCATAAATGATTGGCGTGTTTTTCCATTTTTCAAAAACAGCGATCGCTTGGTGTTTTTCGTAATATGATCTAACGGAATCATCTATATTTCTTTCTATCACTTTTGTTACACTCAAATTGAGTGAAGTAGCAATAGTTTTTAATTTGTCGATCGAATGAACATAATTGATGATAGCTATTTTTTTGTCATTGTGTTTAAAAGTTCTGTCTGCCCCATTCGCTAAGGCAGTAGGATGATTATCTGTAATAATAATTACGCCTCCCGGTTTTAGTACCCTTGCCCATTCTGACAAAGCTTCTGCTGCATTTTTAATATGCGCGATGGCCAATGTTGAAATAACAATATCGCAGGAATTATTGGTAAGGTCGTACAGGTTATTATTGAGCAGGCGATGTGTTCTGGCTTTTGGAAATTTTTGTTTTAATTGCTCCAGCATTTTTTCAGATACATCAAAACCTATTATTTTTTGCGGTCCGCTATCGTACAAAAGTTGCCAGTGCCTGCCAGTACCACAACCAATATCTGCCAAAACCTTATCTTTTAATTCAATACCATTTAATAAACTTTGAAAAACTTCTTTATCGAGCGCCAACATTAAATTATCTGGTTGGGCATCATAGCTGCCGGCCCAAATATCATAGGCCAGTTCAGGATCGGTCTCTTTTGCCTTAAAAAACTTGTTTTTCAGGTAATTTCTGACTGTTATCATATTATCTGTAACGTATTGTTAACCAGTATGGTTGCCCTATCTAAAAATAGTGTTATTTTCCGGTAAAATAAGGCAACCAATTATCTCCTTTTTTCGTTTAAAAACGCATATGAACAAAGTTATCTTATTCAATCCAACAAGCGCTTTTGCCAAACACCGGTTTCCGAATGCAATACTGAATATTGCAGCTTCCATTGATGGTAAATATGGATGGACAATTGTTGATGGCAACCGGGAAGAATTCCCGTATGAAAAATTAAGGTCACAGCTCGCAACAGGGGAATTTAAATATATCGGGTTTACGGTTATGCCCGGTCCGCAAGCCAAACAGGCGATCCCTTTTGCTAAAAAGATAAAAGAAGAATTTCCGGAAACAATAATGATCTGGGGTGGATATTTTCCTACCAGTCATTTTAAAGTAGTATTGAATTCGGGCTATGTTGATTTTGTAGTGAACGGCCCGGGCGACCATGCATTTCCCAAATTGATCGAGGCATTGGAAAATAATACACCGTATGAACTGATCAAAAATATTATTTATAAGACCGCGGATAATAATGTAATTAAAACGGTTAAGGAAGACCTAATTGAGCAAGATACGCTTCCCTCATTGCCGTATAACCGATTGAATGAAATTTATCCCGTAGAAAAATATTTAGGCAAAACATTTTTGGGTAACCGGACAATGGCATATCATTCCAGTATTGGTTGCCCGTTCACCTGTTCGTTTTGCGCTGTTGTGCCAACCTATGAAGCAAGGTGGAAAGCTAAATCTGCCGAACATGTGTATCGCGATGTTAAATATATAAAAGATAAATGGGGTGCTGATGCTGTTGAGTTTCATGATAATAATTTTTTTGTATCGGAAAAACGTACAATAGAGTTTGCTAAATTGATACTACCCGAAAAGATGAACTGGTGGGGAATGGCACGTATTGATACGATGGATAAATTTAAAGATGAGTCGCTGGCACTTATAAGAGAAGCGGGCTGCAGGATAATCTTTTTCGGCGCTGAAAGCGGAAACGATAAAGTATTGAAACAAATGGATAAAGGCGGTACACAAAGCGGTGAACAGATATTGCGCTTTGCCGAACGATTAAAAAAATATGACCTCATTCCTGAATATTCTTTTGTATTAGGAATGCCGGCCCCAACGCCCGAACAGGTGATGGCGCAGATCGAGTTTGATATCAATTTCATTAAACAGGTAAAAGCCGTCAACCCCAAAACAGAAATTATTTTATATACCTACAGTCCTGTTGCTACCGAAGGCTCCGAGCTGTATAACGATGTTTTAAAGACAGGGTTTACTTATCCAAAAACGCTGGAAGATTGGGCGAGCCCGCAATGGGAAGGGTTTGATATGCGCCGGAACCCGCTTACTCCATGGTTAACACCGGAGATGATCGATAAGATCCGAAACTTTGAAACAGTATTGAACGGCTATTACCCAACGGTTGCGGATATACGCTTGAGTTCCCTGAAGCGAAAATTAATGCACCTTACAGCAGGCCTGCGTTATAAGACCGGCTTCTACCAATATCCTTATGAAATTAAAGCCTTGCAACAGTTATGGAGATACAGGCAACCGGAAGTACAGGGTTTTTAATTGATACTTTTTTAAACGATGGCAATGATAAACAAGACCTTCGCAGATAAATATGCCGGGCTTCGTAAAAAAGAAGGAAGGGTATATAGCGATACAGAAGTATTGAATTTGCCGTCAATCCATTCTTCACATACTTTTTATAAGGAGTGGATGATCCGAAAACGATCTTGCAAAAAATTATTACGCTATATAAGAAAAAAAGGAGGGGTACAAAATATACTCGAAGTAGGTTGTGGAAACGGTTGGTTGTCGGCACAGTTGGCAACTAATACTGGTGCTACTGTTGTTGGACTGGATATAAATGATATAGAACTGGAACAGGCGCGCAGGTTATTTAGCCCTTTTCAAAATCTTGGTTTTATCAACGGGGATATGGGTGACGAAATATTCGCAGATAAAAAATTTGATAGTATAGTATTTGCGGCCTCGATCCAATATTTCGAATCGATAAAAAAAATAGTAGCAATCGCTTTGGAACATTTAACGCCACAGGGAGAGGTGCATATTATGGATACAAATTTTTACCAGGGATCAGAAGTTATATTGGCGCAACAACGGACTAAAGAATATTATGCTTCATTAGGGTTTTCGGGAATGGAAGAATATTATTTTCATCACACATTAAATGAGTTGAACGTATTTCAATATAAAATTTTATTCAACCCGGCATCCTGGCGTAATAAATGGTTATTTAATAAACCCCCGTTTTATTGGATAGTTATAAAGAAACGGAATCATTAAATATGAGCAAAATACTTTTTTCACATTCTTACTTTTTACGCTTTGATCAAAAACAATGGTCAATAGGGCAGCCCTATGCTCCATTAGGAACTTTATATGCTGCTGCTGCTATGAGAAAGAATGAACATAGCGTTTCCGTATTTGATACGATGTTTGTTCATACACCGGAAGAAGTGATCCCTGTTCTTGAAAATACAATTCCTGATTTTTTTGTGATCTATGATGATGGATTCAACTACCTCACTAAAATGTGCCTTACCAATATGCGGGAAGCTGCATTTAAAATGATCCAGTATGCAAAAGCAAAAGGATGTACGGTAATTGTTTCCAGTTCTGATTCTACGGATCGATTTGAAATGTATTTAAATGAAGGAGCAGATTTTATTTTATTGGGCGAAGCGGAATTAACCTTACTAGAATTAGTAAAAAATATTGAACAAAAGCAACAGGATTTTTTTGGCATTCAGGGACTTGCATTTAAACACAATAATTCGGTTGTAAAAACAACAAGGCGGAGCGTGATGAGAGATCTTGACGAATTGCCTTTTCCTGCATGGGATCTTATTGATATGGAGCCATACCGCAGATCATGGTTAAAGAACGCGGGCTATTTTTCTATGAATATGGGTACAACAAGAGGTTGTCCGTTCAAATGTAACTGGTGCGCCAAGCCCATTTATGGCAACCGGTATAATTCACGTTCGCCACAAAATGTGATCGATGAATTAAAAATGCTTAAGGAAAAATACGCATTCGATCATATTTGGTTCTGCGATGATATTTTTGGTTTGAAGCCGGGATGGGTAAATGAATTCGCTACACTTACAGAAAAAGAAAATTTGCATTTTAAATTTAAGATACAATCCAGGGCAGATCTGTTAGTGCAGGAAAATTATATTGTTGACCTGACAAGAGCGGGTTGCGATAATGTTTGGATGGGTGCCGAAAGCGGTTCACAAAAAATATTAGACGCAATGGATAAGGGTACATTGGTAAGCCAGATATACGAAGCAACAAGCCTGTTAAAGAAGCACCATATCAAACCATCTTTCTTTATTCAGTTTGGTTATTTGGGTGAGGCCAAAGATGACATAGAAAAAACGATCGCAATGATCAATCAATTGTTACCTTATGAAATTGGTATTTCTGTTTCGTACCCATTACCAGGTACAGGTTTTTACGAAAAAGTAAAAAATGAATTGCACCATAAAGCTAATTGGACGGATTCAGATGAAATGGCATTGATGTTTCGTAATACATACCAGCCTGCTTTTTATAAGCAGCTGCATAGCTATGTCCACAAAAGTTATCGTAAGCATATTGCGTTTGAGAACCTGCGGCAGCTTTTTACACATCATGCCAAATTAAATTTTAGCATTGTGAAAAAGATCTTATCGGGATTATACTATGCACCTGCAACCTTTATTGAAAAAATAAAATTGCAACAATTGGAAAAAGATCCTGCATGAGTTCATCTTCTACCATAAATGAACAACAGACAAGTGATGCATTCAGTAAACAATCTGCCGTCTTTGATGCCATCTATGCCGAGAATGCTATTATTCACTACAAGCGTGAACGTGTAAGAGCGCAGTTAACTAAATATCTTTCAGCCAATAGTTTTATACTCGAATTAAACAGTGGCACGGGTGAAGATGCTATCTGGCTTGCTCAACAAGGGCATCGCGTGCATGCGACAGATATCTCAGCAGGTATGCAGGAAGTATTACAACAAAAAGTAAAAGCTGCTTCACTGGAAAATAATATTACAAATGAATTGTGTTCGTTCACCGAATTGGAAAAGCTTCAGCAAAAAGGCCCGTACGATATGATCTTCTCAAATTTTGCGGGATTGAATTGTACTGTTGAATTGGGTAAAGTGCTGCGCTCATTTTCACCTCTGTTAAAACCGGGCGGAACAGTGACATTGGTACTATTACCTAAATTTTGTTTGTGGGAGTTTTTGCTTTTGTTTAAAGGGAAATTCAAAACTGCTTTCAGAAGGTTTTCCGGGGCTAAGGGAACAAGGGCACATGTAGAAGGCACTTACTTTAACTGCTGGTATTATGATCCATCTTTTGTTGTTGAACAACTGCAGGATGAATTCGATCTTTTAGCTATTGAAGGATTATGTACGATCGTTCCGCCATCGTATATCGAAGGGTTTGCCGATAAACATCCGAAACTCTATTCATCGTTAGTATCCAAGGAAAACAGATGGAAAACGAAATGGCCATGGAAATTTATTGGCGATTATTATATTATATCCCTTCAAAAAAAGCCATAACGATCAATTTACAGCAACAGTAATCAGTTGTTGTAATTTACTTTCGTACTGTTGAACCACTCTGTTCTGAAAATTTGTAGGATCTGGTTTTGAAAAATGTTTATTTGCTTTCAGGGTCATTTTGATCCCTCTTGCATTGAGGCGATTTTTTTCTGTCTTCTTTTTCCAACGCTTATCTGTAAGATCCATTAACCAATTATCAATTGCATTCCCCCTTTTGCCATTGAATATTTTTTCGATCATTCTTGAAAAAAAGCCTTTTTCATTTTCCATGGCGTTACAATTAGCAGTTGTTTTGGAGGGAAAATATTCTTTTGTCCATTCGTTCTTATAATAAAAGATCGGGAATATTTTTTGTCCGTACATTGGTATCAATGTAACAATTTCCATTGCCGTAAAAATATTTTTTTCGGGTATTTCTATCATTGCTTCATCCACATAGTAGTTCATGCAGAACCAATTTTCTTTGCCTGCTACAAAACTTAATTTTTTGAATAAGTGCATTATCGTTCTTGCTATCCAAAGGCGGTTAGCGGCAGTAATAATAAAAAAATCTACATCGGCTTTTTCGTCTGCGAAATTTTTAGATAAGGAACCAGAAATGGCCAGGCCGCGAACATAAGGAAAATGCGATAGTATTGATGCCGCTTTTGCGGCAGTGCTCATTTGTTCTGCCGCGAACTTATTTCCTTTGCATCTTCTTTCAACTAATAAGGGATCGTTTTGTAAAGAGTAGAAAATATCCAATTTAAAAATGATCTTCTCTTCCAATAATTCATGTAATGTTTTTTCAAAAGTGAATTCATTCGGTTCCAAAAGAAATGACCTTATTTCTTCAGTGGTAAGCGGATAATTAAAGACATCAAAATATGCCAGTACTTTTAAAATATTTTGTTGCGCAGTAGTCAATTTGTTTATATGTTATAGGTCAATGATAAAACGAAACTAAAGGCTAAGGGGTTGCCTTCTCCGGCATATTTTTCGGCTTAAGTTTATCCTCATTTTGAAATAATAGTAAGAAGGAAATGAAAAAGCCATAGAAAAATATCCCTTTGTTTAAGTTAAGTATGTCTTCTGAAATAGCTGTAACAGCAATAATGATCAAAAAACTGATTAGTAAAATATCCTTGTCTTTGATCCCTTTGTTAAATCCATAGCAAAGAATGAAAATAAATAAGCCGCAGCCGATCATTCCAAGGTTCAATAGAAAACTCAGGTACTGGCTATGTGCATTGAACTCACTGAGGTAAGAGAGGTATAATTTTTTTTCAAAATATTTTTGTTTTAGGATATCTTTTTCTGCACCTGATCCGTAACCGATCACCGGAGATTTTTTTATCAGCTCCATCTCGGCCTGCCAACGCACTAAACGCGGCTCTGTCAGGTGGTTAATAGAAGAAGGTTGCGTAAGATCGTCTTTTAGCCCACTCGTAAATCTGTCTTTAAAAGAAGCGGTATTAGCAATGACAAAAAAGACCAATAGCAATGATAAAGATGAAAAGAGAATGAACTGTATGCGTTTTTTATCTCGCAATAGTACCAATGGAAATGCAATAAAAATAATAATGAACTCGGCAATAAGAACTGCCCTGGAAGATAGTTGGATCAGACCGGCTAATAATATACAAATGAAAATGCTATATAGGATCTTATTGAATAAAATATTTTCGACTAATAAAAAATAAATAAATGCCGACAAAGAAAATGCTACATACATAGAAATATAAGTAGCATGCAGATCTAAAACATGAGAAAAATTATGATTAATAAAGTCTTTATTAAACAAGGAAATTATTGGCAGATGAAAATAGCAAATGATACGTAAGGCATCTACATATAAAAAAAGGATTATTACAACAGTAGTAAGTCCAAATATTTTGATAAGCGGAAATTTATATTTGACAATATCGATCTCATTTAAAGCAAACAACACAGGGAATAATATGAAAGCCAGTTGTCTTGTAAGTAATGATATGCCTTCTTCTTTATAAGGGCTATATAAAAAGCCTATCAGCGTTACTACGTACAAAGAGGTCAACAATAAAAACTGTTTGTCAATAAGTAAGCGCAGCCGTTCTTTTTTGAAATGTAGTACGGTATGTATTGAAAAGCTTATTAAAATAACATCACCAAAAAAGGTGTCAAACGGCAAAGCGATAACGAAACACAATAAGTGATAATAACTGATCTTATTTGCCAGTGTGTCTTGTATACAAAAAAGCTTTTTCATTTTGTTTTTTGACTAAAACATTCAATAATAAAATTTTCGTACTGATCAATGATGTTCTGCCAATTGTACTTGGTTTTTATTTTATTGAAATTATTATCGATCATTTTTTTTTCTGCAAAATTTCTTGTTGTATGTTCAATAAGCTGTTGTACATCGTTTGCACTTGTGAAATAATATCCATCTTCATTTACGACAGCTTTATTAAAATCATTTTCGTGCACGGCCAACAAAGCTTTACTTGCCATCGCTTCTAATAAGGAAGGGTTGGTCCCTCCAACGCTATGACCGTGAAAATACAACATAGAAGATGCTTTTAAGGTATGTGTTATTGCAGCATCGAATATACCTTCCAGGAAAACTATTCTCTCGTCTGTTTTAAATTTGCTACGGATATATTTTCCAAATGCATTATTTGTATTGCCAATTACCAGGAATTTTTTATTTGTATTGCTGTTATGAAACCCATCCAGTATCATCTCTATATTATTTTCCGGTTCCATTCTTG
The DNA here is from genome assembly GCA_035317105.1 of Ferruginibacter sp. Taxonomy (GTDB): domain Bacteria; phylum Bacteroidota; class Bacteroidia; order Chitinophagales; family Chitinophagaceae; genus Ferruginibacter. The sequence goes on from DATHHR010000196.1 coordinate 17,233, forward strand.
CCATCAGCATATAATAATTGTGTGCAGCAATAGCATATCGATCTAATATTTCCGTAGCTGCATCTTCATAAATTGTTGCACCGTAAGGAATATAACTACTCGTAAAATGGATATATTTCTTTTCTAAATAAGCCTGGATAGCGAGCGAATCTGTAATAAAAAAATCGCTGTACTTTACGGCTAATTTTTCTGCATATTTTAAATACCAGCGAACCAGCCTGGAATATTTAGACCTTTTCCATTCGAGCCCATCCATATTGGATATAACGATAGGTTTTTTTGGATACAATCTTCCCCAAATAGAGCTACTTGTATAACCAAGAAATAATAATACATCAAGATCTCTTTTTTTTGCATCCTGTATACAATTCCAATCGTAAATGAATTGTCCGGCAGCGCCTATTTTTTTTTCAGGATCATAGCACCTGACAATTTCTACCCCATTAAATGATCTTTCTCTAAATGGATGATCATGTGAATTGTAAACAGCAACGGCATGACCCTTTTTCACCAATCCAACAGAAAGCTGCTCTGCCAGTTGCTCAAACCCTCCATAATTGTTGGGTATGCCACGGGTTCCTATGATGCCTATTTTTAATTTCATTGCCTATTGGATTGTAGAAGATTTAAAAATATGGCCGCAGTTTTATCCCATGAATATTTTTCAGTTATTGTTGCCGCTATCATTTCTAATTGACTGACAGTTGGAGTAGCGCCAAGTATTTCTTTTAGTTTATTGTTAAATTCATTGTCATTTTCGGGATCAAACATATAAGGATCAAAAAAAGTAAAATCGCTCATCGCAGTAGCATTGGAGCAAAGCACAGGAGCCTTATTTATTGCGGCTTCTAAAGGAGGAATACCAAATCCTTCTGCTTTAGAAGGATAGACAAATAATTTGCATGATTGATAGAATAGACCAAGATCAGTTTTGTTAACCTGCCCGATATGGTAAAATTTATTTTGCTGTTCATTGGTCAACGCTGCAATTTTATTGTCTAACTCCGGAACGTTCATCGATCTTTCGCCAATGAAAATCAGTGATATGTTTTGTTTATATAATTCCAGTTCAAAAAATTTATTTAATAGTAGCAAATGATTTTTCCTTGGCTCAACACGGCTCACATATAGTATAAAATTTTCTATGCCATATTTTTCTTTTATTATCAACCTGGCGGCTTCTTTATCTATATTGGTAGATGTATTAACAGCATTGGGAATTATATAAAGCTGCTCACCGGGGATTTTATAATGTAACGCTATTCTATCACGCGAATAGGAAGAGACAGTTGTTTTAATTGCCGCGTTTCGGATGCTCTTTTTAAAAATAAAATTTCGCTTGATGCGATACATCCACGAAAATTCTTCAGGAAAATCGTTGAACAAGATATCATGCAGCGTTACTATGTATTTGCAATGAGCGCTTGGAGCAGGCGAGACATATTGGAAGTGGGCAAAATCAAATGAATGTTTTTTTATTAGCTGCGGGATATCAATTAAAAAGCGGATAAATGAGAATTTTCTTTTTTTATATTGTAAAATATTAGCTGCAGCTAAAAAAGGGAAAGCTTTTTGAATACGATCGACATGGTAAGCGCCAAAATAAATATCGAGCTGGGGGTGATTTTGTAAAAGCACGTTATACAAACCTTCAATAAAAGTTTGCGTTCCCTGAAATGTTGTGTCAAAGGGATGGGCATCTACAAATATTTTTATCTTTTTTGTATTCATCATTACCTGTTTCTTCGCCAGTTATATATCATTTGTATAAATTTATCGGGCATATACGATAATAGCCAAAGCCCATAACTATTGATATCTGTGGGATGTACCTGCAGGGTTTTTTTTATATTCAACCTTGCCTTTTCAGGCTGATAGTTATTCCACAAATATTTTTTTGATAACAACGCATAGTAAGATCCTTCTTTGATCTTTTGCGTATCCTGTTCTTTTAAAATATTCATCAATTCAGTGCCATCTTTTTCATTGATATCTCCACTTAGAATGGCTTGTTTTTTTATGCTGTGAAAACGTTTGTTACGCCATCTTTCATCTATCGTAACGGAACCTGGGTTCAATCTTACTTTTAATAATTTATCCGGAAGATTACAAGCTTTCCCCTGTGATAATATTTTGGGCCATAAAAGATGATCTTCAAAAGTATGGGCATGCACATTGTAGCCGCCGGCTTTTAGCACAGCATCTTTTCTGAACAAAACACTGGAATGAATGAATGGACAAGTAACAAATTGTTGTTGTTGGATCTGTTCATTGTTATACATGGGTGAACAAAAAGAAAAAACAAAATCATTATTCATATCCAGGTAATCTACATCTGAGCCAACGATCATATATTCGGGATGTTGCGATAAAAAATCATATTGTATTTGTAACCTTAACGGCATACAAATATCATCTGCATCAAAACGGGCAATAAGATCTGCGGTAGCAGTTTGTAACCCATTGTTTAAAGCTGCTGCAACTCCCAGGTTAGGTTGATTGATCAGCGTTATTCTCGCATCGCTAAAACCTGTAATAATATTCTTGGTCTCATCTGTCGAACCATCATTTATAATAAGCAGTTCAAAATCTATGAAAGACTGTTGCAATACAGAACTGATAGCATCGCTAATATATTGCGCTGCATTATAAACGGGCATTAAAACGGTTATGGTAGGTTTTGCCGTTGTCATTTCACTGCTGTTGATGATTTAGTTTCTTTAATATTTAACAAAAGCAATAATTCAAAAAGTATCACTACGGATAATTGCTCGAACCAGTAATCAATAAAAAATACGCCCGTTAAGATCAACAATAATGGAATGCCATAAGTAAGGTGTTTACGATGCTTTGTGAAGAACCCGATATAAAAAATAAAAAAGGATAGCAGGCCCAGCAAACCATATTCTGCTAAAAGCTGATCGTATACCGAATTAGACGTGTTTGCTAATGAATGTATATTATCAGTTTTTGAAAAATAGTATAGGTAGAGATCAAAATGATTTATTTCAAAATCCTTATTTATATATGCGCAGCTTTTCGGATAGCCGCCTGCCAGATCCATTGCCGTAGAACGAAAAGCCAGTTTCGAAGAAAAATTACCAATGCCTGCACCTGTTATGACCTTTCCGGGATATTTTTTAAAATAATTTAGCGTTTGTTGAATCGCAATAATTTTTCCAGGACGTTTAAGCGAAGTATCCCGTGATGATAAAGACAATTCATCTTTATTGTTATGTATAAAATTTAGTAATGATACCTGTAGCGCCGTAGTATCCTGTTTATATTGAAATGAAGGCGAATTGATATTCGGCGTAGGGATCTGCGGCTTACCTGTTATCTGCGAAACAAAAACAGGGCTAATATTTCCGATGATCTTATTTTTTTCTTTTTTGCGGATCAGATCGTTGATGCTATCGAGGTATTCCCTGGCTATTTTTTCTTTTATTTCATCCTGAGTTAGAATTTTGTTTTTTTGCGCAAGGCTATCGACGGGTTCTTTTGCCTGATAAATTGTCGTGTTCTTTTCAAAATAATTATGGTACGTTTCAGAAAGATAATTTTTATTTTGAGGAGACACCTTCGCCATAAAGATGACGAGGAACATGGCGCAGATGACAAGAATGCTTTTTTGATCTTTGGTACTTTGAAAAATAAATGTATAGATCAACGCCAGGCAAAATATAATATTAATAATATTACTGCCAGCTAATAATAATACGACCATGGATAACAGGCAACAGAAAATATTTTTTCTATAAAGAAAATAAAAAACACCAAACAGGCTGATCACAGCATTTGTTGTGGAGGTATCAAATGTAAGGCCCTTGATATAGTCACCCGTGCTGATAAAATATTTTTCAAATCCGCCCTGGTATTGAAAAGGGTTGAGCGACTTTGTTTCCCAAACAATGGCGGCATACATTATTAGTGAAACGGCACTGTTGATCAGAAAAAAATAAAGGATCGTTCGGTGCGTAGTTGCAGGGTCATTTTTTTCGACCGATAGTTTTACCTGGTGAATGGCCAGTATTGATAATATCCAAAAAGATACGCCGGTTATAAATACCAGCTCGTAATTAAGCTTTATAAACAGCCCGCTAATAATTAAATTCAATAACCCGATAGCGATCATGATGGGATAGAATAAAGGGAGCCTTGAGTTTTTTGAGCGGAATCCAAATGAAAGATCAGGCTGCAAAATATACACTATAACAATGGCGATAACTTTAACCACCATTTTTACATCAAGAAAAAGCAATAACAGCACGAGTAGTTTCCAGTCGATACCTTTTGCCTTATCCCGTAAATAAGCAGAACAGTTTTTTATAGTTAATTTATTGGTGCCTTTCAATCTCTAAAAATGTTTTGTTACTATATAAATCGATAAAATAATAGTATGGGTTGCCGCTTATAGTCTGGCTATTCGCTTAAATACTTGCCAATGACTTTTTGGGATCTGCTTGCTGATAAGTAAGATACTTGTAAAAAGCAATAAGGAAATGGTCAATATCAATATCGTATTATGAAACGCGAAGATGGGAAGCAGTACGCTAATAATGGCAATCGCCGGGATAATAAAAAGATCTTGCCATAATTTACCAGTTATTGAGGAGCTGCTTTTTCTCCAATATAAAATAAACTGACTAAAAAGTGCCAGCAAATAGGCAAATGCCGCGCCTGCTGCTTTGAAATAAATTATCAAAACTATATCACCAACAATATTAATAATAAAGGTGATGGCGATTATTTTAAATATCTGTTTAAAATACCCTTTTGCAAAAAGCATGGTCCATAAAAAATTATTAAAATATAGCAAGGGCATACAACAGGATAAGATCAGGATGGTGTAACGATCAACTGCACCATATTTTCCGTGAGTAATAAGATCTATGATAGGCACCCAGGTAATATTTATGATCAAAGCGATCAGGCAGGCGATAATAATTTCTACTCTGATTAAAATGGACAGGTCGTTTTCTTTTGCGGGATCATTTTTGAATTCAGGATCAAAAATTTTGGTAAACCTTGGTATAAGAATTGGCGCAATAGCTAATAAGGGAATGGTGGCCATTTCAAATGCTTTATACGCAAAACTATATTCGGCAAGAATAATATTGGAGGTAAGCAATCCAAGAACGATCCAATCAAACCTTGCAATGGTAGAAGTAAAAACGGCTACACCACCGAGGTGTATTGATTCTTTGATAAGGCCGAAGTAGGCTTTTTTGTCCCATTGAAGCGTAACAGGCGTTCGGATCATGTATTTGTTTATTAACACACAAAGAAATAATTCGGTGATATCACCTGCGATAAAAATAATTACGATCAGCGTAAGATCTACAGGATAGATAATAGCAAATAATAATAACGCAATACTTCTGATAATATTAGAACAGATAGACATGTACAATAATGCCTTGAATTTTTCCAACCCATTGGCCAGCTGTTTAAAGGGCGTTGAAAAAAAAACCATTAATTTCCCCAGACCTAAAAACAATAATAAATAGTATTGATGAAGATGTGTATGTAAAAAAAAATATCCCAATAGTAAAACACCATAAAATAACCCGCCTGCTACTAATACGTGTAATACATACACAGAAAGTATTTGCGGAGCGTCTTTCCCCGAAGCAATTTTTTTGATAGCAACCTGGTCAATACCAAAAGATAAAATGCTGAATATTGTTAGTAAAACAGCCAATGCCCAATTGAGCGCTCCAAAGTTTTCTTTAGAAAGATGCACGGATAGCACATAAAAAATGATCAGTCCGCAAAACTGATTAATGATAAGCTGAAAAGAATTGATGGAAATATCGCGTACAAAGCTGTTTTTCATTCATTTATACATCGTAAAAACAGGGTAGTTGGTTGCCAGTAACAACGATTATTTTTATTAATTGCCAGGCTTAAGCGGCCTGCTAAAAATGGCATCCCATGCAGATAACGCGGGTTTGGGTTGAAAATTGACATCTACCAAACCGAGGTAAGCAAAGTAGTCTATATCAGGATTTGTGCCTGCAGGAATAGCAGATAGATCAATATCAGTAAATGTAAGAGAGAACCATCCTATTGCTTTAGCACTATCTAATATCAAAGCCTCGCGGTTAATATAATCCTGTTGTTTTTGTGGCGTACTATTTATTATTGTCCCTGCTGCATTTATGTTAGCGGATGTCCACCCGCCTTCTGAAGCAAAAACAGGTGTTGATCTTCCTATAACTAATCTTGAATAATAATCAAGCGGAACCTGGCTGGGATCAGAAAAAGAAAAATAGGGGTAAGAAGACAAGCCTAATTCCTGGATAAAAGGAAAGTCGGTAAACACCTGGTCCACACCAACAAAGCTACCGCCATTGCCATAACCCCAGGCATAATCTACCTGTACACTTACGTCAAATTTTACCTGGGCATCAACGGCTCTTACGTCAGCAGCAGCTTCATTGGCTGCTAATTTTATACCTTGATAAATAGAATCAGGCGAATCGCCTTTTATTAGGTTTGTTTCTAAGGCAAACCCTAAATGTTCGGGATGCAGCATTGTATCCAATGCGATCACGTAGTTTCTATAGAGTTGTTGTATGGGTGTTTGTGCTATACTTTTATTATCGGCTACTAATATAGGTGCATCAGAAGATCTGTCAAGGCCATTTGCAGGATCAACCAATATCCAGAGCTGGAAATTTTTGGCCCGCCAATAATTAACCACACCGGAATAATTATTGGTAATATATGCTTGCGGTGTAACACCGGCCAATAAAGAATCCCACGGTAATTGCACACTTATCATTGCAGCATCTGCACGTGTTGACCACATATTAAGCGATTGTATATATTCATCAAAAACCGGACGTGGAGCAAAATTTTGGAAGCCCATGCGGTAAGTACGTGGGACTATTGTTGTATCAGTTTGCTTTTTAGCGCAAGCAAAAAGCATTGCCGAAACAATAATGAAAAGTATACTATTTTTAGCGCGGGCAATCATATCAAATTCAAGTTAAGCTTTTTTATATAAAATGGAAAGAGAAATATAAAGCCATAAACGATGTGCGTAGTGTAAATTTGTAGTAAAGAATAACTGAGCATTTAGCATGGAAGAACAAAAAAAAGTATCACGTTTACATATTGCGATCATGGCTATTACTGCCGGAGTTTGTGTGGCAAATATTTATTATAATCAACCCATTTTAAAAGACATCGCCCTATCATTTAACGTTAGTGAAAGCAAAGCGGGGTTAATACCTGTGTTGACGCAGATAGGATATGGATTAGGTTTATTTTTTATCACGCCTTTAGGCGATAAGATCCCCAGAAAAAAATTAATATTTTTTCTTCAATTATTATTGATAGCAGTTTTGTTATGCATGACCTTCACCAATACTATTTATGGGCTGTATTTAATGAGTTTATTATTAGGCATGGTTAGCATATCTGCCCAGGTATTGCTACCGATGGCAGCAGCGATCGATAAAGAGAACAGGGGCAAAAATGTTAGTCTTGTTTTTACAGGATTACTCGTTGGCATATTAGCCGCAAGAGTAGTGAGTGGTTATATCGCGCATTGGCTGGGTTGGCGTTATGTATTTGGTATTTCTGCCGGTATGGTTTTGATCGTTTCTTTATTAACCTGGTTTGTATTGCCAACAATAGCGGTTGAATTCAAAGGAAATTACGGACAGTTGTTGCGATCTACTTTTGCGCAGGTAAAACGTTTTCCCTTATTGAGGCGCACTGCTTTAATTGGTGCTTTTATATTCGGCGCATTTTGTTCATTCTGGACGACGCTTACTTTTTTTCTTTCGGGGCCGCCTTTTAATTACCATACAGATACCATCGGATTATTTGGCGTACTGGCCATCGGTGGCGCATTACTGGCACCGGTATTTGGTAAGCTGGCAGATAAAGGAAACAGCACACGTTCTCAGGTAATGGCAATATCATTGATCATTGCAGGCGTATTGTTAATGAAGATCATGCCCACAAATATCATCGCGCTAATATTTGTTGTATTGTTTTTGGATATTGGTGTACAGGCAACACAGATAACCAATATCGCTACTATTTATACATTAGACGAAACCGCACATAGCCGTATCAATACAGTTTATATGACCATTTATTTCTTAGGAGGCGCTTTAGGCACTTATGTTGGCGTTAAATGCTGGCATATTGGTGGTTGGCAAATGGTAGCCTGGCAATTATTGTTGTGGGTCTTGATAGCTATAGCATTTGCGTTTAAAAAGAAAGAGCAGGCAAACTAGTAAGCAACTTCTTCTGCTTGCCGTGCAGTAGGGAGAGTGAACCAGAAAGTACTTCCTTTGCCCAGTTCGCTATTTACACCTATCTCTCCCTGGTGCTTTTTAATGATCTCAGCGCAGATGTACAGACCAAGGCCTAAGCCGGAATATTTGCTACTGCTACTACTACCGGCCCTGTAATACCTGTCAAATAGATGCACCAGTTTATCTGAAGCAATGCCTGGCCCGTTATCAATTATTGATACTTTAGCCATGTTATTTATTTTTTCAATTTTGATCCTGATCATTTTTGATTCAGGTGCGTACTTGATAGCGTTGTTAACAAAATTGATCACTACCTGGTTTACTCTTTCAGCATCAGCATACACTTCCAATTTCATATCTCCTTCGATAGCTATTTTGTAAACACCTTCAATGCTTATCGAGTGACAACATTCTTCAAGCGCTACTGACAGGGTAAAGAATTTTTGATTTAAACGAAGCTGCCCTTCATTAACATTGCTGGCATCTAATAAATATTTGACGAGTACAATAACTTTATCCAAGCTTTTATTGGCCAGCTCAATAAGGTTGGGCAGCATAGGAGAGGGAGGCTCATTTTTTATCCTGTTCAATAATTGTAAGGAAGCTTTTAAACTTGTAATAGGCGTTTTAAGCTCATGACTGGCAATACTTATAAAATCATCTTTTTGTTGTTGCAGTAACCTAAGCTCATGGATATCTGTTGCAGTACCTGCCCATAATTGTACTTTGCCTTCTTCATTTTTGATAGGCATTAACCGGATCAAATGCCAACGGTAATTACCATCAGCACGTTTTTTTCGGTGTTGAAACTCGCCACCTTCACCAGTTTTTAAAACTGCTTTATATTGTTCTAAAGTATATGGAAGATCCTCCGGGTGAATGGCCGCTAACCATCCCCATTCCTTACTGTTCTCATAGTTCATACCTGTATAATCATACCAGCGTTGATTATAAAAAGCTATGGCGCCATCAGTGGTATTTGTCCAGGCAATTTGCGGAATGGTTTCCATCATATTGCGAAACCGTTTCTCACTTTCTGCCAAAGCTTTTGTACGATTGGTTACCCGCACTTCCAATTCCTGGTTTAGTGATAATAGGTCCTGGTTAATGATCCTTACTTTTTCTTCTTGTTTGATAAGTAATAAGGCTTTTTCGTGCAGCTCGTTGTTGGCAATTTTCAACTCTTGCTGCTGTGTCTTTAGGTCACCGGATAGAATAATAAGATCTGCAGCGCGGTTTTCTTTTTCTTCATTTTGGAAAGCCAGTTCTTTGTTGGCTATCACCAATTCTGCAGCGCGATTTTCTTTTTCTTCATTTTGAAAAGCCAGCTCTTTGTTGGCTATGATTAATTCTGTTGCGCGGTTTTCTTTTTCTTCGTTTTGAAAAGCCAGTTCTTTGTTGGCTATGATCAATTCTGCTGCACGGTTTTCTTTTTCTTCGTTTTGGAATGCGAGCTCTTTGTTGGCTATTACTAATTCCGCTGCCCTGTTTTCTTTTTCTTCATTTTGAAATGCCAATTCCTTGTTAGCGATCACTAATTCGGCTGCGCGATTTTCTTTTTCATCATTTTGGAAGATCAGTTCTTTATTAGCTATCGCTAATTCCGCTGCACGATTTTCTTTTTCATCATTTTGGAAGATCAGTTCTTTATTAGCGATCACCAATTCGGCTGCGCGATTTTCTTTCTCTTTATTTTGAAAAACGAGTTCTTTGTTAGCTATAACCAGCTCTGCTGCACGATCTTCTTTTTCTTCATTTTGGAATGCCAGTTCTTTATTAGCGATCACTAATTCTGCAGCACGGTTTTCTTTCTCTTTATTGGCGATCACCAATTCAGCCGCCCTGTTTTTTTTCTCCTGTTTTTGAAAAGCGAGTTCTCTATTAGCGTTGATTAATTCTTCCGATTTTTTATTGTCCATATTCAGCTACCACAGAAATATTTTTGTGTGCTGAAAGTTCAATGCTTTTGGCCATATAACTGTTATATAACTTTTTAAAAAAGTTACATAATTCACGCATTTCAAGCTGATTTATTTTGTAAAATTCCCGAAACCGGAAAATCAGGACATATGCAGAAATTACTTAACGAACTTTGCCCAGGAAGCATCGGCTTTTGGCTGTAAATTTTTTTCATCCGCATTCCATTTATTCAACGTATTGTTAACCCAGGAATGATAGAAGAGATATAATTTTCCATTCAATATTTTAAATGTTTCAGGATCTATGTCTACCTTTTCTCCGTTTGCTCCCATCGCATAAGCGCACCAGCCACCATATTGCGGTTCGTATTTTTTACGATCTTTTTTAAAGAGCTCCCTATCTTCGGCTGTTGCAAAATAATAAGTAATACCATCTGCATTTACTGACAGATCGCTATTCCCTTTAACGGCTTTGCTTTGCGTAAAATAGGCCACTGGGTCATAACCTTGAATGGCTAGTCCTTTTTCAGTATTGAATTGAGCAACACGGATCGCTTGTTGTGCATAGATCTTATTGCTTAAAAAAAGGAGAAAAAATGCCGCGGTTAAAATCGTAAAAAACTTTTTCATTTTCTGATGTTTTATGTTTAAAAATTAGTCGGGCGACAATTAAAAACCTTACAGAAAACGAGCTTTATTATTTGATCAGTTCTTTCATTTTGTTTTTAAAGCTTTCTGATGCTTTCACATCTTTGTTCTCAATGTCTTTAAAAAAAGCTTTTAATGATGTATCGATCTTGCCGGATTGTTTCTCAAAGTTTTTGCAGCATTTGCAGAAATAGATATGAAATCTTGTCTCAAATTTTTGTTTGAAAGAAAGCGTTTCCTCTTTGCTTTTTAAGGCAAGTAAAGAAGCTTCACTACAATTATTTAATATGCGGTTGAGATAACTCATTAATTAATTCCTTTTTTTTCAAGACAAGAACGCAACAAGGTTTTCGACCTGAATATGATCACCCAGTAATTAGACGGAGTAATCGAGTGCTCCTTACAGATATTTTCAGTTTTTTCGTCGTCAATATATTTAGAAACAAATATGGATCTAAGCTTAGTCGGCATCTTTTCAAGACAAATACTCAAAAAATGCTGAAATTCTTTACCAAGCAGGTAGTTATCAGGCGATTTTGAGAAAAAATTCTCATTGATCTCTTCTGTCCACCTGCCATAATTATCTGCGGTAAAAAAAGAATTATCAAAAGATCCTTCCGTTTGATCTAAATAGCTTGAAAAACTGTCGGTAAGCTTTGGCTTGCGGTAATAATCGATGATCTTATTTTTCAGGATAGCGGTTAACCATGTTTTTTCAGATGCCGCACCGTTAAAAGATTCCCTGTTCTTGTAAGCAGATAAAAATGTTTCCTGTACAAGATCTTCGGCCTCTTCTTTTTTACCCACTTTATAAAAAGCAAAAGAATATAAATAATCGGTGTAATTATCTACCCAGGAGTCGCAGTGTAATGTGTGGAGTTGCATGAAATAGATCCGCTAGTTATTTAAACAAATATAATAAAACTAGCATTGAGCCGGCTGATATTATTTTGTTAGCAAGGCGATCAAAAGACTTGAAAAAGAATAGCCCCCGATAATAAGATAAACTACGCCGATCAGTTTATTGATCTGAAATAAATTAAGGTGGAAGTAACGTAATAGCCTTGCGCCAAATCTCATATAAAGGCACATGGCCAAGAAAGTGCCGATAGCAACAAAAAAAACAAAACCAACGAGTGAAAAAATATGCGTGTCAAATTTTATAGCAGGAAGTATGGCGATACCAACAACGAACCAAAAAGGAATTTGTTGCGGGTGAATAAATATGCTGAATAAACCCCTATAGAAAGTGTTTTGATGCGGTAAATTATTTTTCTTTTTTTCCAACACCATTATTAGGCCCATTACGAATGTTAGAAAAAATGCGACCAATTGTATCTTATTATAAACCGGCATATTTGTTTTAATATGCTCTAATAATAATAAAGTAAGACTGCAGTAAATACATTCAAACAGCACGATCAAACTTAGTATCAATACCAGCAGTTTATACTTTTTTGAATTATAGAGGTCCATTGCCATGATGTTGATATTACCCGGGAAAAGGTAACCATAAAAACCTATGACAATTCCTATGATGATCATGATAAAGTAACTTTTTGCCTGTACGTTTTTTCTAATAGCTGCATGTCTTTAAAATCTTTATAAGACATGTACGGAATTCCTTTTTTATTATTTGCTTTTGCAGCTTTATACAGCATATTAAAATGTTTAAAGAGCACTGCCTGTCCTTTGAAAAATGGGAAGCCCGGTTCGTAAATATGTGCGGGTTCTGCGCCTGCGCCATTTAATTCAAGTATCGAAAAATTTGCTCCCATCTTTAACTCTTCGATGCTGTTACAGCGCAGATCATATCTGCCAAAATAAAAACCATCAATACTCTTACTGATCCTATCAACAGTATGAGTAAGCTGTTCGTCGATGATATGATTGTAATCTAAAAAAGTAGCGCCTAATACATGATTGCCATAAGGAACAATTGTTTCTTCTTCTCCTGCCGGTAAGATCTTATTGAGGTCGATGCTGTTTTGCCGTTTCAGTTTATCATACTGTAAAAAAGCGCGGTCGTTTTTTTTGATCAGCTGATCGACCGTTGAATGGCCATCACCAATAATGGTGAGCATTTCTTTTAATGTAACAGATGTAATTATTCCTTTCTCGTTGTTGGGATCTCTATAATAAAAAATACTTAGCTCAATTGGATAGTCAGCATACGCCTGTATCAAAAAAGGGATAAGCACTTTACTTTTATACAAAGCAAGCTCATTCAGTGAACAGATCTTTTTAACGCCCCATCCTCTGCCGCCTCTGTCAGGTTTTGCAATTAACGGAAACCCGATAGCCAGATCCTGTAATTGCTGCTCAATAAAAACCATATCATCTTTTTCTTCGATCAATATTGTTGTGGGATAATATTCTTTTGGGATCAGTTTAAAGATCTTCCATTTGCTTTCAAAAAACATCCCGCCCGTTTCGATAGTTGGGTTAGCTGCAGAGAAGAAAAAAAATGAGCCTGCTTTAATAGATAGATAAGTAAAATAAAAACCTGTCGGAAAGTACACTACCCATACCGGCCAATATTCCCAGCTAAATGTTTTGATAAAAAATCTTCTCAATGTGGAGTTCATTACTTGTTGCTGCTGTTTTATATCGGTTGCCTGCTATGCAATTTTCATTTCACCAGGTAACATGATCGATCTGGTACGATCGGTATTTGCTAAAAGATCATAGTAGCTCATTTCAGCAATATGGTGATCTATTTCGATAGTAGTATAACTGAGGGTTTTCACTTTTTCATCCCTGTTCATTATAAAGCCATTGGTTGAATGCGTAAAGGTTTTGAAAAAATCAAGCACAGCTGTTTTTGAGATCGCCGGATGCTTATTTATCCATTGTTGAAATAACGCTTTTCTCTGTGACCTTGCTTCAGCATTGTATAAAGTGGCCGAAGACCAGAGCTGTGGCAAAGTAGCATTTAGCTTTATTGTATGTTTTTCTTTTCCATCCCAAACCAATTGAACAAGCTCCTTGCCATTCCAAATGATCAATGTAAATGGCTCAATATCTTTCATGTCGATATTTTTCCAGGCAGCAACAGGCGATTCCATAGCTAATAATTCCGAGACAATAATTCCCCTGCTTTTGCGGTAATAATTTGCTCTTTGGTGGTTTTCAAAACCGCCGTTCAATAAAATAATGATATTCCCAAAGCTGTTGGCGCCGATCCATGTCCCGCCTGCCAGTGGGTCTTTTGGAGATAAAAAAGATATAGGATCAGTTATCGAAATATCGGGCGTCAGCGCTCTTGCACGCTCAGGATCCTCATCTCTCAGCGAAGCAAAAAATACTTTTTTATTATCCGGTATAAAAACTACAGTACACATAGGATTATGATGCTTTTAAGGATTCTCGGTACTTGATGGTTGAATAAGCCATTCCAAAAGTATCATCAACAAGCTCGAGCTTCATTTCGATGATGGCAACTTTAATTAATGCCAGGTGATGTATGGTATGTTCCGAATTGTATACGATCTCCCTGAAATAAGTAGTGGTAACGTTTGATAATTCAGTACAGCCTTCAATTTGTTCAACAACCAAAGCCAATTGTTTATCCGGATGTTTGATCGTATTATCTAACTGATGCAAAATGGATCGGGCAAATATCCTGTCTGTTTCCAATTGAATATCCCTTGAACGGTTTATATAATCGATCTGGCCGATCTCATAGCCTGTAATAGCACACTGTAAAAGTTCAATGATATGCCTGGTATGAGCGCCAATACTGGCATTGCCAAGATGTGCTATTTTTTTATTGTATTGCCTGTCATCTAATAAAGAAAGTAGATCACTAAGTGATCGCAATTGCTGAGAGAGTTGTATAAATATCATAACGGAGAGTTTAAAGATTATACAGCCATAATCAATTTAAGTTATTTTTTCGGTTTTTGATAGCAGTATAGAATGCCATTCCTTGTTTGCGCTCAATAATTAGCAGTACCAGGCAGCATATCAATACGGTGATCGCCAGCATAAACAATTGACCACCATCGCCTTTTGATTCAATTCCTATTACAGTCAAATGGGCAAGTATTGCGCCACACATTAACCCAACTCCTAAAAGCGCTCCTAAAAAAACACTTGAGGGTATCAGCAATAAAATACTTGCGCATAATTCCAGAATACCCGTTCCTATTCTGCCCCAGGGTTCAACACCCAATTTGGTAAACAATTCTACTGATTCAGGCTGGCCGGTGAATTTGAAATACAGTGTTTGTAAAAGAATAATGGCGGCAGTTAATCTTAAAAGCCAGGATACGATGTTTTTAAAGGTCATAACGTTTAGTTGAGTTGTAGATAAGATAAAAGTTTAGTTTTTATGCGTAACTAAGACAGTAGACGTAAGCAAAAAGAAAACCTTACAGCTAATAACTATAAAAAATACGAAGTTTAAATCTTTACGGTTTTGGCGGAAGCAAATGGGTTAAAAAGGGGATAACATAAAAGCCTTGTAATTTTAGTTACAAGGCTTTTATGTTGTGTGTTTTTTTATTTCCTGAAAATATTGGTAGCCGTTGCCTGCGCTGTTGGCGTTATAATTAATTCATTGATATTAACGTGTGCGGGTCTTGATACTGCAAACCATATCGTTTCTGCGATATCATTAGCAACCAATGGCTCAAATCCTTCATACACTTTT
>DATHHR010000197.1:0-5242 GCA_035317105.1 Ferruginibacter sp.
AGAAAATCTTATGCATAATAATGGACAAAATGCGATCGCAATAAATAGAGCCCTATTCTATTCAGATAATGAAGAGGTTAATTTTTATTCGCCAGAAGATAAATTTGGGAAGGGCTCTCTTTCATCCGGGTTTACCAATAAATTAGTAAAAGTGCTAACTATTACAATTGATAGTTTATTAAAAGACCAAGGGATAGAAAAAGTAGATGTAATAAAAATAGATGTGGAAGGTTACGAATACCATGCATTCAAAGGAGCTGAAAATCTATTAAACAGAGCAGATGCCCCGGATATTCTTTTCGAATTTGTTGATTGGGCGGAAGATAATGCGGCAGGGGTAGAGATAGGGGCAGCCCAACAAATATTATTTGATATGGGCTACCACATCTATTATTTTAATGATAAAATAACTGAAATGCATAAATTGGACGCACCGATAAAAAAGGGAGCCTATATGCTGTTCGCAACTAAAAAGAATACCTAAATAATATGTTGTCTAATAGAAATTTTATACAATATCTACTAAGGTTCATTATATGCTTTTGTATATTGTACTTCGGTACGCTGGCATTCATTGGCATAACCTCACCGGGAGGCTATTACTTTCCTTTCATCGATAATTATTTAAATTATGTTTCATGGTTAAGATTTGCACTTTTATATAGTTCTCAACTGATCCTTTCGCTTTTTGGGTATAATACTTTCCTGTATGGCAAGTTTATTTTAAGAATGCAAGGTGGAAGTGGGGTACAATTAGTATATAGTTGTTTAGGGTTTGGTATAATGAGTTTTTGGATAGCATTCATATTCGCTAATAAAACCAGTTGGCAAAAAAAAACTAAGTGGATCATAGCAGGATTAGCATTGATATTTTTCATAAATGTTATAAGAATATCTTTATTATTGGTGGCTATAAATAAAAAATGGTCGATAGGTTTTAATTTGGATAACCATACCTTATTTAATATAGCAGCATATGTACTCATTTTTATAATGATCTATTTTTTTGACAGATCTGAAAGGAACCCCAATACTGTATAGGATAAAAATGAGTGGCAAAAAAAAAATAATGATAATGATCGATTGGTTTGCGCCAGGATATAAAGCTGGAGGGCCAATTCAATCTTGTGTAAATATTGCTTATGCGTTAAAAGATGATTTTGATATTTATGTCCTTACAACGGATACAGATCATGGTGAAAATGAGCCATATCCAAATATCCCTTCAGGTCAATGGATCACAAATATCGATCCTAAAATAAATGTTTATTATGCAAAAAAAGCCACTTTAACTTTACAGGAATTAGGTCGGCAGATCAATACTGTTCAGCCAGATTTTATTTATCTCAATAACGTGTTTTCACCTTATTTTGTATTGTATCCATTGTGGCTAAAATACACAGGCAAAATAAAAAATAAAGTAATTGTCTGTCCAAGAGGATCATTGTATGATAGTGCTTTGTCTGTAAAATCGTATAAAAAGAAACCCTTCCTACTTTTATTCAAATTGCTTGGTATTCATAAGCGAATTTTATTTCACGCAACTAATGACCGTGAAAAAGAAGCCATACTAAGATATTTTCCGGGAAGTAGTGTGTGTATTGCAGATAATCTGCCTAATATCAATCAGCCGAAATTTATTAGCTGTAATAAAGACAAAGGAGAACTGAGATGCATATTTGTTGCCAGGGTAGTCGCCATAAAAAACTTGTTATTTTTGTTGGATGTTTTGGAAAAGACAGGCGCTGGTATAAAACTTACAGTAGTTGGCCCACTAGAAGATATTGTTTATTGGGAAGCCTGCAAAAATAAGATCGTGCAATTACCTGATAATATTACTGTGACATACGCAGGCACAAAACCAAATGAGCAATTAATGAGAATTTTGCAAGAGCATCATTTATTTGTATTGCCAACAACTGGTGAAAATTTTGGCCATGCAATTTTTGAATCTATGTTGGCCGGCCGTCCTGTATTAATAAGTGATCAAACACCGTGGCTTCAGTTAAATGAAAAAAAAATTGGCTGGGATATTCCGTTGAATGATCCCGAAGCATTTATAAACGCAATCGAGACAGCCGCAAAATGGGACCAACTGCAATTTGATGAATATGCAAATGCCACCTGGGTTTTTGCCAATAGCTTTGTAACTAATCCGCAATTGCAGGAACAATATAATCAGCTATTTACATGATACAGTTAAAAGTAAATAATGCGGCTTACCGCACCAGCATTACAATAGGCGCTTCTGTTATAAAACAGGGGCTATGGTATTTTATAAATGTTATCTTTTTTAAAAACCCCCTGAACATCAATTCAGGTAGTAAAATTATTTTGTTAAGGTTATTTGGTGCAACAATTGGCAAAGGAGTTGTTATTAAGCCATCGGTAAATATTAAATATCCATGGAAATTAAAAATAGGTAACCACAGTTGGATAGGAGAAGAAGTTTGGATAGATAATTTAGCTGCTGTAACAATTGGAGATAATGTTTGTATTTCCCAGGGCGCCTTATTATTATGCGGTAATCATAATTATAAAAAACAAACATTCGACCTCATACTTGGTGAAATTATATTAGAAGATGGTGTATGGATCGGTGCAAGATCAATAGTTTGTCCCGGTGTAAAATGTGCTTCGCATGCCGTCCTGGCTGTCCTGTCTGTAGCTTCATCAAATTTAGAACCTTACACTATCTATAAAGGCAACCCTGCCATCGCTGTCAATACAAGAGATATCAGTTAATGGTTCTTCACAGCGCTTGTTATCTTTCTTTTTATTTCTCCTCGCATATTTACTATCTTTATTAAACGATGTATATGTATTAACTTGGTTCGATTGTTGATATATTACTTTCGTTTTTCCTCCGTTCCTGGCATGAATATAAGAATTTGATTTATAATTAAATCCAGATTCATTATTATGAAAGTAACAATCATAACTGTCACATATAATTCTGCAAAATTTTTAGAAGATTGCATGAATTCTATATTTACTCAGGATTACAAAAATATTGAGTACATCGTTGTAGACGGAGGTTCTACAGACGAAACAGTTGGTATTATTAAAAGCCAGGAAAATAAGATCGCTAAATGGGTATCCGAAAAAGATGGCGGCATGTACGAGGCCATTAATAAAGGGATGAAAATGGCCACCGGCGATATTATAGGACTGTTAAACAGCGATGATTTATTAGCTTCTAAAGATGTAATAAGTTCTATTGTAGCAAGTTTTAAGCAACATAAAGTTGATTGTATTTATTCAGATCTTGTATACGTAGATAGATTTAATACGCAAAAAATTATCCGCTACTGGAAAGGCCTTTCTTATAAAAGACATCGGTTTAATTATGGCTGGATGCCCGCTCACCCTACTTTTTATGTTCGGAAAGATATTGTAGAGCATCTGGGAGAATATGAATCGCATTTTTTTACAGCAGCCGATTATGAATTTATGACGAGGTTGTTATACAAATACCGTATCAGTGCCTATTATTTACCAAAGCTTACAGTAAAAATGAGAACAGGCGGCGCTAGCAATGTTAGTTTCTATAGCAGGTTCAGGGCAAATAGAAGAGATTATTTAAGTATGAAAAGAAATAAAGTACCCTTTCCTTTTATTGTTTCTTTATTAAAACCACTCAGTAAATTAAATCAGTATCAGTCTACTTTTTTTAAAAAAGTTGTTTAGTAATTACCAGTACACTTATTTCGTGTACGATCGTTTTATTGATAGGAGTATAACCAAAACTTAGATGTTTAGTTTTTTAAAAAGAAAAAATAGTATTGACCTGCCTGGATATTTGCCTATTCAAACTGATATTCATTCTCATATCTTACCCGGTATTGATGATGGCTCACCTGATATTGAAACTTCCCTTCAGTTAGTAAAAGGTATGTATGACTTAGGGATAAGAAAAGCTACGGCTACCCCACATATTATGGGCGATATGTACCACAATAATCCCCAAATTATTAATGCAGCTTTAGAAAAACTACAACTTGCTTGCGCAGCCGCGCAAATAAATATTGAACTTGGTGCCGCTGCAGAATATATGTTGGATGATTATTTTATGAAAATATTAAAAAACAATGAACCACTGCTAACGATACATAAAAACATTATCCTAACCGAGCAATCTTATGCGGTTAAATCCTCCAATTTAAAAGAGATATCTTTTGAAATTATGCTCGGAGGCTATAAAGCAATAATGGCTCATCCCGAGCGCTATTCGTTTTACCATAATGATTATGATAGTTTTTTTTATTTGAAAGATCTCGGTTTCTTGTTACAGGTGAATTTATTATCACTTACCGGTTATTATGGAGATCAGGTAAAGAAAGCAGCAAAATTTATCCTAAAAGAAAACCTCGCCGATCTGGTTGGCACAGACATGCACCATATAGGTCATTTAACGATGCTGCAAAATAGAAAGAACCTCGAAATATTCCGCAGTAGTTTAGATGGCCGAACCTATAATATCCTTGATGATCTTGTTTTTTAGGCCGCAAATGCCTAATCAGCTATGCCTCAAATTTTCGGATAAATTAAAAGTAATTATTATCTGACATTTCAACATTTTTAGATTGAATTTAATTGCCTATTTTTGGCCCACTTTTTACCTATGCTGCATATTGTAGGTAAAAAGTAAGAAACCTAACTAAATCGTCGAACTTTATTATGGCAAAAAAAGTAACTAAAATTGGAGTCCTTACATCCGGAGGAGATTCTCCAGGAATGAATGCTGCTGTTCGGGCTGTTGTTCGCACCGCCATTTATAATGGACTAGAGGTTTATGGGATAATGAGAGGATATCAAGGTATGCTGGATGATGACATTTTTAAGATGGAAAGTAAAAGTGTTGCCAATATAATACAACGCGGGGGTACCATTTTAAAAACCGCAAGGTGTAAAGAATTTTACGAAACACCAGGCAGAAAAAAAGCTTACGACAATCTTGTAAAACGCGGTATCGATGGATTGGTTATCATTGGTGGAGACGGATCTTTTCGCGGAGCAAAAAAATTCCATGAAGAATTCGATATACCAAGTGTAGGTATCCCTGGAACTATTGATAGAGATATCGTAGGGACTGATTTTACCATTGGCTTTGATACAGCAGTAAATACAGCCGTAGCAGCTATAGATAAAATACGCGATACCATGGATGCACATGATCGTATGTTCATCATCGAAGTGATGGGGCGCGATGCAGGCTTTATTGCATTGCATAGCGGTATTG
>DATHHR010000198.1:0-11439 GCA_035317105.1 Ferruginibacter sp.
GCAAGGGCAGCCACAGCAAAATCGTGGTGGGCAAAATCAACCACGACCAAATAATCCTAACCAGCCAAACAGGCCTCAGAACCCTAATCAGCAAAATAGGAACCCCAACCAAAATCCAAATCAAAACAGGAATAACCAGAACAGGCCTCCGCAGAATAGGAACCAGGGTCCACAACAAGGTGGTCAAAATCGCGGACCGCAAAATCAACAACCCAATCCTAACCCCGATAACAATCAGGGCGGGGATAAAAAAGAATAACATTAACGTATAACGTCAGGTTTTTTAACCTGACGTTTTTATTTTTGCATCATAACACATTACATGTCAATAACAGTCAGCAACCTTACAAAAATTTACGGCGAACAAAGAGCGATAAATGATATTTCATTTAAAGTAGGTAAAGGTGAGATCGTTGGTTTTCTGGGTCCTAATGGCGCGGGTAAATCAACTACGATGAAGATCCTGACTGGTTATTTAGAAGCAGATGGCGGCTCCGCAGAAATCTGTGATACCAAAGTTTCTACCAATTCAATTGCAACAAAAAAGAAGATCGGTTATCTGCCCGAGGCAAACCCTTTATACTTTGACATGTATGTAAGAGAGTATTTAGAATTTGTTGCAGGTGTACATGAAATAGAAAGTAAAAATTTAAAAGTAAAAATTCAGGAAGTAATTACTACTGTCGGTTTAACACCGGAAGCAAATAAAAAAATAGGACAATTAAGTAAAGGTTACAAGCAGCGTGTAGGATTAGCGGCGGCTTTGATACACGATCCGGAGGTTTTAATATTGGATGAACCTACGAGTGGATTAGATCCAAACCAGATCGTAGAAATAAGAGAAGTGATAAAAAGGCTGGGAAAAGATAAAACTGTTTTATTCTCTTCACATATTTTACAAGAGGTGCAAGCCATCTGTGATAGAGTGATCATCATCAATAAAGGCAATATTGTAGCAGATGATACATTGAGTAATTTGCAAAATGGAACTGCTGATAAACATATAGTTATCGTACAGTTTAAAGAAAATATTGATATAAATATTTTGAAAAATTTGCCAGGGGTAAGTACTGTTACAACGCTTGAAAATTCAAAATTCAAGGTTCAAACCAGCGATCCTGAAAGCATAAGAAAGCAAATATTAGAATTGAGTTTGAAAAACGACCTGAACATTGTTTCTTTGCACAGCGAAAGCAGTTCCTTAGAGGAAGTATTTCGCAACCTAACATCAAACCTTAACCAATAAATCAATAACAAAAATTATGAGTTACATCGCAAGTATTCATGCTCGTCAAATTTTAGACAGTCGTGGGAACCCTACAATTGAAGTAGATATTTTAACTGAGAACGATCATTTAGGCCGTGCTGCGGTACCAAGTGGTGCAAGTACAGGGATACATGAAGCGGTAGAACTTCGTGATAACAATAAAAAAGTTTACGGTGGTAAAGGTGTTTTAAAAGCTGTAAAAAATGTTAACGATACAATAGCTGAGGCTTTATTAGGATGGGATGTTGCTGATCAAACTGGCATTGATGCTGCATTGATCGCATTAGACGGTACGGAAAATAAAGGCAAGTTAGGGGCAAATGCAATGTTGGCGGTTAGTTTGGCGGTTGCTAAAGCAGCAGCTTTAGAAGCGAACCTTCCTTTGTTCCGTTATGTTGGCGGTACCAATGCAAGAGTATTGCCAATGCCAATGATGAACATTTTAAATGGTGGTGCGCATGCTGATAACAAAATTGATTTCCAGGAATTCATGGTAATGCCTGTTGGCGCTTCCAGCTTCAGCGAAGGTTTATCATGGGGTGTAGATATATTCCATGCATTGAAAAGCGTATTGAAGAAAAAAGGCTTTAGCACTAACGTAGGTGATGAAGGTGGTTTTGCACCAAACATCCAAAGCAATGAAGAAGCGATCGAAACTGTATTGACAGCAATACAAGCTGCAGGTTACAAAACCGGCAGTCAAATTGTAATAGCAATGGATGCAGCAAACAGCGAATTGTGGGATGCAAAAAAGAAAAAATATGTTTTCCATAAAAGCTCTGGTAAAGAAATGAGCAGCGATCAGCTGGTTAAATTCTGGGAAAGCTGGGCTAAGCAATATCCGATCGCAAGTATCGAAGATGGTATGGCTGAAGATGATTGGGCTGGCTGGAAGAACTTAACTGATACAATTGGTAAAAAAGTTCAGTTAGTAGGTGATGACCTTTTTGTTACGAATGTAAAGAGATTACAGCAAGGTGTTGAAAAAGGAATTGCAAATGCTTTATTGGTAAAAGTAAACCAAATTGGTACTTTAACTGAAACGATCGATGCAGTGAGCATGGCACAAAATGCTGGATTCAATACAATTATGAGTCATAGAAGTGGTGAAACAGAAGATACAACTATCGCTGACCTTGCGGTTGCTTTAAATTGCGGACAGATCAAAACCGGTTCTGCATCAAGAACTGACCGTGTTGCTAAATACAATCAATTGATCCGTATTGAAGAAATGTTAGGTGATAGTGCGATCTATCCAAAAGGAAAAATTAAGTTCGGGAAATAGTCTTATTATATACAAATAAAACAACATGTTTATTATTCGTTAATAAACATGTTGTTTTTACTATTGTTTATTAAAATGAAGCTACTAAATTACATACCATCATGGATTTTTAATAAGTATCTGTTGACAGTTGCTTGTTTTTTGGTCTGGATGTTCTTTTTTGATCCAAAAGATATCTCTTCTGATCTAAATAGAAGGGACAAGTACAGAGAATTACAAAGAAATGAAGCTCATTTAAATCAGTTGATCGCTCAAACACAAGATGAGCTTGCACAGTTGAAGACAAATGCCCAAACTATTGAAAAATATGCGCGGGAAAAGTACCAAATGAAGAAGGATAATGAAGACCTTTTTATCGTAACACCTGCTTCATTAACAAATAAATAATAAGTTTTTTTACAATATTTTTCTTTATAAAACGTTTATAGTCTTAATCCAACGATCCAGTTACCCAGTAATATTTCTGTAAAAAGAAAATATTTTTGAAAACCCCTATCCCAACCCAACCTGAGTAGAACTATTAGGCATTTCTATGTATTAGAAATATCTGGTATGCATCCATCAAAATTTTAAATCGTGTTTAAAAAATGATAGCCATTCCTATATTCTGGCTTGTATTTTGATAAATGTTTAATTAACCCAAACGGAAAAAAATGAATAGTGTAACAACTGATGAATTATTGCAATATGTATACAAGGAAACCCTTGTACAGCGTGGACTTGCAATTAAAGCTGCTATTGAAAATAACAGCAGGGTGCATAAAGAGTATACTGCTATAAAATCAGCAAAAAACAGCTTGAACAAGCTTCCATTGCTTTCTCCGCGTAAAGAAGCAATAGACAAGATACTGGACCACGCCAGGAAATCATTAAAGTCTTAACAGGCTACTAAATCCGTCCACGTATTTCTTATATTTACATGCTGTTTAACTACAGGATGTAATTTATGACCAAAGCACAACGCTATCAATTTGTAATCGATTACTTTTTAGAGAACGTACCTAATGCCGAAACTGAATTAACCTACGACAATCCATTTGAACTATTAGTTTCCGTCATTCTTTCTGCGCAATGTACTGATAAGCGCGTCAATGCTACTACTCCTGAAATATTCAGAAAATATCCTGACGCCAGGAGAATGAGTAAAGCTACATTTGATGACCTGTTCCCACTGATAAAAAGTATTTCTTATCCCAACAATAAAACCAAGCATTTGATAGGCATGGCAACCATGCTGCAGGAAAAATTTTCCGGCGAAGTACCCATGACCGTTGATGAATTAATGCAGCTGCCGGGCGTTGGTAGAAAAACAGCTAATGTAATAACATCTGTAATAGATGAGCAGCCTAATATGGCGGTAGATACGCATGTTTTTAGAGTGAGCAACAGGCTGGGGCTAACAAAGAATTCCAAGACTCCCCTGGCAACAGAAAAGGAACTGATAAAAAATATACCTGAAAAATACATTCATACTGCCCACCACTGGCTGATACTGCATGGAAGATATATTTGCACCGCGAGAAACCCAAAATGCATTGAATGCGGTTTAAAAAGCATTTGTATCTATTATAAAAAAAATCACCCCGGCAACATATAAATAACAATCAATAGACGGAAAAAAGCTATATTTATGATAGAGGTATAATATTTGCTTATTTTACAACACGATACAGTTGCTTGTTATTGAGTTAATTATTATATTTGACCAATAAAGGGTGTTATTTATGAAGAGAATAATTTTAATGGCGATCGGTTTAGTAGCAGTACTAACGTTTGGGTTTGTTCAAAATACCTTTGCTCAATATTACTATTACGATGATTATACCTATGATACGCCGCTTACTTTTGAAGCAGGAGGGTCTATTGGTACTATGAATTGCCTGACAGATATTGGAGGAAATGCCGGTGTAGGGAAAAAAGGGCTTGTAGATTACCGTCTAGGAAATACGAATTTTGATGCCAGCGCCTATATAAGTGCCGTTTATAAATATGCTTACGGGTTAAGGCTTGAAGCCACTTATGGAACGGTATCAGCAGCTGATGCTAATCTAAAGAGCGTAGCAGCTTCTACCGGTGGCCGTTATGAACGTAATTTAAGTTTCCGTAGCAGAATAGCAGAATTAGCACTTGTTACCGAATTTTATCCTTTATACATTTTCGTTGATTGGTCAAATACAAACCACGACCCTCCAAAAATTTCTCCGTATATCCTGGCAGGCATCGGCGTATTTCACTTTAATCCACAAGCGCAGGATAGTGTAGGCAACTGGGTTGATCTTCAACCTCTGCATACAGAAGGAGAAGGATTTGTGCAATATCCGGGAAGAAAAGATTACAGCTTAACACAAATAAATTTCCCCGTAGGCTTTGGCGTTAAATATGAACTTACGGATAAGATCAATGTAAGGGCTGAATTAATGTGGAGGATACTTCAGACCGATTATTTAGATGATGCCAGTACTAACTATATAGATCCTGCTGATTATAAAGATCTTAGAAACGGCTTCCCTCAAAGTGAAGTACCAGAAGCAGACTATTTTTATTCAAGGAATAAAAATGCATCTCCTAACCCTTCTTACAATACGCATACGGGGGGCATTCGGGGCGATCCTAAAAATAATGACACTTATTTCAGTGTGAATATAAAAGTGGGCGTTTCCTTCGGAAGAGAATCACGTTAATATAATAACAACCTTTAAAATATTATTACAATGCCGGATACATTATCGTCTCTGGCATTTTTTATTTCAATAGAATCGTAGTTATGCAAAAGCCATCTCCAATTATTTATCCGGGCCCTTTCAATCAATATATTGATGCCGTGCGCGAACCGGATCTTTCTGATGCATTCAACATGCAGTTGCCGGTTATCAATGGTTTTCTTTCTGCTATTTCTGAAGAGAAATCAAGATATGCTTATGCCGTTAGTAAATGGACGATCAAGGAACTATTGCAACATATGATCGATACAGAAAGGATATTCAGTTACCGGGCTTTATCTATCGCAAGAGGAGAGCTCCAGTCTTTGCCTGGTTTTGATGAAAATGCTTATGCCGCTACCGCTCATGGCAACGGGCGCTCATGGCATAGTTTAGGCAATGAATTTTTAATAGTAAGACAAGCAACACATTTATTATTTAATAGTTTTACTAATGATATGCTGATGACTGAAGGGCATTTTAGCAACAGGGCCAATACAGCTGCAGGTTGTGGCTTTATAATACTTGGGCATTTTTATCATCATAAAAAAGTGATAGAAGAAAGATATTTTTAAATAAAAAAACGCACCACTTTACAGGGTGCGTTTTTTATTATTTTATTTTTCTTATAAATATTTTTTGATCTCTTCTATCAATTCTCCTTTTGTGATAGGGATACCCATTATTTTATTGTAGCCTTTCGCATCAACAAAATATACATCACGGATTATTTTTATCAGCTGGCCGTTATTAATTTCAGGTATCAAAACAGTATCAAAATTCCTTACAATATCTCCCAGGTTTTTTGGAAAAGGCCTGATATAACGTAAGTGCGCATGCGATACTTCCTTACCTTCATTTTGCAAGTCTTTCACAGCACTTTTTATCGCGCCGTAAGTTGATCCCCATCCAAGCACCAATACTTTCCCTTTTGCTTTACCACTATCCAATGTTTGTTCAGGAATATAATCAGCGATATTATCGATCTTGGCTTGTCTTGTTTTAACCATGTGTTGGTGGTTATCATTATCATAACTGATATTACCGGTAATGTCTTGCTTTTCTAAACCACCTACGCGATGTTCTAATCCGGGCGTGCCTGGTATTGCCCAGGGGCGGACTAATTTCTCGTCTCTTTTGTAAGGCATTAATTTTTCTTCGCCTTCATCCAATTTTTCTTTAAAAGAAACTTTGATCTCAGGAAGATCTGCAGCCTGTGGAAATTTCCAGGGCTCAGCGCCATTGGCAATATATCCATCGCTTAAAAATATTACGGGTGTCATGTGTTGCACACTGATACGAACAGCTTCGTATACAGCGCTAAAACAATCACTCGGCGTAGAGGCTGATATCACCGGCATTGGGCATTCGCCATTTCTTCCATAATAAGCCTGTAACAGGTCACTTTGTTCTGTCTTGGTTGGTAAACCTGTGCTTGGCCCACCACGTTGTACATTTATTATTAGTAAAGGGATCTCCAACATTACAGCCAACCCCATTGCTTCAGCCTTTAATGCCATGCCAGGTCCACTTGTAGTAGTAACACCCAGACTGCCACCATAACTGGCACCAATAGACGAAGATATTGCTGCGATCTCATCTTCTGCCTGAAAGGTTTTTATTCCAAATGCTTTATACTTGCTTAGTTCATGTAAAATATCGCTTGCCGGTGTAATAGGGTAGCTGCCTAAAAATAATTCCAATCCACTTTTATCTGCTGCAGCTATCAAACCATATGATAAAGCCTGGTTACCCATGATAGAACGGTAAACGCCTTTTTCCATCTTTGCTTTTTCTACAGTAAACCTGGTTCTGAAAGTTTCGGTAGTGTCACCAAAATTGTAACCTGCCCTTAATACCTTCACATTGCTTTCCATGATCTCGGGCTTTTTACCAAATTTGTCTTTGATAAAATCGATGGTATTATCCATATCGCGGTTATACATCCAATATAAAAACCCAAGTACGAACATATTTTTTGCACGGTCCTTTTCTTTGGTGCCCATGGTGATATCTTTCAATGCTTCCCTTGTCATTTTGGTCACATCCATTTTTATCACTTCAAAACTATCCAGGCTATTATCTTCTAAAGGATTTACGCCTTCGGGATAATTAGCTAAACGCAAATTTTTTGAATCGAAGCCATCTATGTTAGCGATAATTATTCCGCCTTTTTTAATAGCCTTCATATTCACTTTTAATGCGGCAGCGTTCATCACTACTAAAACATCGCAGATATCTCCGGGTGTAAATACTTTATCACTGCTAAAACGCAATTGATAACCGCTTACCCCAGGTAGCGTTCCTATCGGGGCACGTATTTCCGCGGGGAAATCGGGAAAGGTGGCCAGGTCAATACCCAATAAAGCGGTATTGTTAGTAAATTGACTACCAGTTAATTGCATTCCGTCGCCACTATCGCCGGCAAATTTTATTACTACATCTTGCAGTACTTGTTCTTGTGTTTCCATGTTTTATCTAAATATAACCGATGGTTAAAAAGTAGTGCAAGTTACGGCGAATTTCATTTTTATCCCAGTGATTTTATAAGTTTATCGTTATACGTAAATAAGGCTGTAGTCCGCATAATCTATAAAAATGTTAACAGTAAAAAAGGGCGTTATTTTTTAGTGATTAATCTTTAAATTTGAGCAAAACTTTATAATTATGGATCTATTTAAATCGGGCAACCCTGCTTTATCAGACAAAAGATTTCGCGATACGATAATCGAAGATGCTGTTGTGATCGACGAGAATGCAATGACTGTAAAAGGTACCCTTAACAAATTCGGCTTTTTAGCTTTGATGACGATCGGTACAGCTTATTATGCATGGCACCAGGTTGCTTTGGGCGGAGATGCTTGGTCATTGATGCTTTTAGGCGTATTTGGCGGTTTAGGAGTAGCTATCGCTATCATGTTCAAAAAAGAATGGAGCCCATATCTAGCACCTGCTTATGCATTGCTGGAAGGGTTATTTGTAGGCGGACTTTCTGCTTATTATGAATATCAAGTACCAAGTGCGCAAAATGCTTATTTGGGCGGACATTCAGGTATTGTATTACAGGCTGTAGGCTTAACGTTTGCTGTAGTGGCGGCTATGTATTTATTATTTACTTTTAAAATCATACGCGCTACAGAAAAATTCAGGGCTATTGTAGTAACTGCTACTGCAGGTATCGCTATTTTCTATTTGGCTTGTTGGTTGATCGGTATGTTTGGCGTAGCAGCTCCTTCTTTTATATTTCAAAGCTCACCAATAGGTATTGGTTTTTCTGTCTTGATGGTAGCAGTAGCATCATTGAACCTTATCCTTGATTTTGATATGATAGAGCAGGGAGCAAAACTGGGCGCACCAAAATATATGGAATGGTATGGCGCTTTCGGTTTACTAGTAACGATCGTTTGGTTATATATGGAAATGCTTCGTTTGGTATCTAAGTTTACTAAAAGATAAATAACACTAAATAAAATAAGCGTATTAAAAGCCTTTCGATTTTCGGGAGGCTTTTTTGTGGCGCGGTATTTCCTGTTGAATCGTTTTACTTAGATGTAAAATGTAAAAGTTTAGTACGCTACAATTATTGTGGCTCTGTAACTTTTACATTCTATAATACTTACTCCCCGGATATAAGAAAGTAATTAATTCAAGTTGATGGCGAGGATAAAATTATTACTGATTAACTACTTCACTAATTCTATCAGTTCCTGCGAAGCGTCTCTTTGGCTGTGGTGACAAGCGAAGCGAGGCAGACAAAATCATGCGAAGCAGATTTTAGTCAGCGGCCAAAGCAGCGCTGGAGAAGGAACACAGCCCAGCGGCTATGAGTGACTACAAACTAAAAAAATCAAAACAGTTTTGGTGGATTATGAAATATTTTGCCGGAAGACGGGAAGGCGTTTATAGTTTATTGTAATCGATAAATTTTCCTGTATCCGGGGAGTCGTTTATATAATTACAATCAATAAAAAAAGCCCTGTATTTCTACAAGGCTTTTTTTAAATATGTTGTTACGCTATTTCTTAATGAATTTCAAATTGGTAACCTGGTTTTTATTGTCTACGATCTTAAGGTCATAGAAGCCTGTAGCTAAAGTACCAAGCGGTATCATGTTAGTGACGTTGTTGAAGTCATTCACTTCCATCACTACCTGGCCTATTGCATCAATAATAAATGCGCCTTTTATTATTGTATTTTGAGGTTTCGATAAATACAGATCAGTAACTACCGGATTAGGATAGATCTGAATGATATTACTGGTATTTGGTGCAGGGTTGATAGTAACTATCTGACTGGTGTGAATAGTCCCATCATTATCTACTTCTTCCACTTCATAATAATTTACACCATTACCATATAGATCGTTGTCATCTGCAGTATACGCAGATATATTGGTTGAAGCAGGAACCGAGGTCACATACGTGAAATGAACGCCATCAATACTTTTTTCTAATTCGTAATGATTAACATTTACCTGATCGGCAACCTCCCAAACTACTTCACCGCTATTGGTATTTAATTGCTGTGCTTTTATAGAAAGCAATCTAATCGGTAGTATAATACTACATGCATTGTTTAATACCAATACATTTGAATCGCTAAAATAGCAGGTAGGAGATGATATATCTGCGGCTGTAGTGCCTAATATAAGTTTGTATGCCCATCCTGCACTTGCTGCTGTAAGAGGGGATGGTAAAGCTACTTTAGATGTATAAGTATGTGTAACTGATGCATTGAATCCAGGCACCGTGATAATAGTATCTGCTGCAACATACCCGGCCCCATCATTCTTATTAACTAGCCATTGATAAGTATCATAAATGTTACTGGCATCAACTACACTAGCTGAAGCTGAATCAAGTAAAGATCCGCAGCCAAACGATACTGTGCCTAATGTAACTGCAGGTTGACAATCTCCCACATAAATATCATCCATCGCCCAATCGTTACCAAGACCTCCCGTAGTATCATTTCTAATACTTATTACAGCTGTCGGCGTATTGGTTTGAAACGTGAAACCCACTTGTTGCCATCCTGAAACACCTGTAGGAAGAACAGGAGTTGTGTATAACCCAACACCATTTACTATAAATTCAACTTTAGCTGGAATTTGACCGGGGTTCTGATCCAGATCTCTTATCCATGCACTAAACTGGTACTTTTTCTCGGTACACATGTTAGGGATCGTTTGTTGGATCACAACGTCAGGAGCAAAGCTGGCATTTACTATCAGCATATAGCCATTATCACCAACTACAGCGTGATCATGATCATAACCCTGGTACCATTGCCCATTAAAAGGAGTATTAGAACCGTTAGGGCCTGTAGGATCACCAGCCGATAAAAAATCTGAGCCTAAATAACTATTATTCGCAATTGAATAAAAACCATCTTCAGGGCCTCTGTAGCCTAAAGGTTGATAAGGATATTGTGTTATACCTGCAGCTAATGGCGGGCCATTGATCTGCGCATTTGTTCCATCAGCATTGCCACCATTTCCAAATGTACCATTAGGGAACATATTATTGGGATCGGCAGCATTACCACAAAATGTAGGTGCCGCACATGCCGTACCCGTATTGCCTACATTTATTTTATGGGTGCTATAACAAAAATTACTGCCCGCCGCTTTTAAAACAACGTAGTAGTTACCTGGGATTAAACCGGTAATGACATTGACAGGTAGTAAAGTATTAACTGCTGCAAATGTTGGTGTTAAATTAGATAACCAGCTTACTGAATCCGTTGCACTACTTGTTAAACCACTTAATGCAATAGATCCATCTGCATTAAAACAGCCAGAAGCGGGAGTCGCTGTCACGGTCGCTGCGGTATCATATTGTGAAGCTATAAATGTAAACGTAAAGGTTTGACAAACAGCTAATGTTACAGAGTTTCTTACAGAAATGGTGTAGGTGCCTGCTGGTTTACTTGTAAAGTGGACAACACCTGTACCTGGAAGCGGAGCATCAGTCTGAGAAGTAACAAAACCATCAAGACTTACTTCTGCTAATACGGCGTTACTATGGAACCCTACCTGTACATCAAATGATCCGTTTGCTGAGCCGCAAGTAGGGGCTGTAACTACTAAAGCCTTAACATCAACCGGACAACCAGCTTGTGCGAAAAGCTTGACGGTTATAGACGACAATATTAGGACTAAAATGAAAAATTTTTTCATTGGAAAT
>DATHHR010000199.1:0-18445 GCA_035317105.1 Ferruginibacter sp.
GTTTAAGCAGCAAAGATAAATTAAATATCCCAGTAAAACAGGCCATCCTGCCAAGATTTTTAGCCGGATCATTTTTAACAATGTGCCATAAAAAGCTGTTTTACCAGTTTACAGAACGACCGCACCTGGCATGTCCGTTTGCTGCCTGAGAAGCCGTAAGGGTTCTGGAACAAGAGATGGCTCCGATAAGTAAGGTTGCTAATAAGGCGATCACTAAGGTCTTTTTCATATTAAATTGTTTTATGTTAAGATGGTTAGGCCATTAAAAGTAAGGAATTTTACAATTGGTACCTTCCTCCAAGACACAAAAAAAAGCGAAAACGTTGCCGTTTTCGCCTACTATCTTTAAAAAAAAGGAATTATTTTTTTGCTTTTGTAGCTGCCTTAGAATCTTTAAGGGCAACAGCCATTCTTTTTTCCTGAATACGAGCGCTTTTACCGCTTCTTTCTCTAAGATAAAATAGTTTAGCACGACGTACCTTACCTACTTTATTTAATACAACACTCTCAATATTAGGAGAATAGAAAGGAAACAGACGTTCAACACCTACACCATCACTGATCTTACGAACAGTAAAAGTAGCAGTAGCGCCAGTGCCCTGACGTTTGATCACATCGCCTTTAAAGCTCTGGATACGTTCTTTGGCACCTTCTACAATTTTATAGTTAACAGTGATATTATCACCTGCTTTGAAATTAGGTAGAGCTGGCTTGGTAGTCAACTGTTCGTGTACAAATAATACTGCTGCGTCCATAACTTTATTTTTTATCGGACGGCAAAGGTAAAGACCCTGTAGGGAAATTCCAAAAAATAATGGGCAAAACTCGAATATAGCTAATTCAGCCACATTTGGAAAGAAATCGGAGATTTTGGGGCTAATTAGCCAATTGAAAGAGTTAAGGTGTAAGTTTTTTCTTTTATAGGCGCATCCCATTGATCTTCTATTAAAATAATATCTTGTCTTTGCTTTGTTTTAAGATTAAAGCTATTCTCAAATAAATTAAGTTCTTCACTTTCTCTTATTTCTATTTCCGCAAATTGTTTTGCAAATTCTCTCATTATACTTTCAGTGTTTTTGTTTTGAGGCTTATTTTTTTTATTGTTTAAAATCTGTTTCCAATGAGTAATCGATTTATCTAAATTGTCATTGCCCCAATAATATATTTGTATGTTAGGCTTTGCATATTCAAGTCCAACATAATCCATAAGTCCGTATGAAATAAAAATGTCTGCTCTATTTTTGATTTGTTCTTTTGTTATTGTAATGTATCCTTGACTATCAGTTAAAAATGGTGAAAGGTCTATGTCATTTTTATGTGTTGCAATGGTCTTTATGCCTAACAAAATATTTTCTTGTTTGAAAAGATTACCATTTTGATCTTGAATGTTGATTTTAATTAAGTCTGGAATGAAAAGTGTTTGCATAATCACTTAATTGTAAGGTAACGATAGCTCGAAAATAGACGCATACTTTCATTCAACCAAATGTCTTTGTTAAGAATTAAGACGCGTAAATGATATATCGTACCTACGGCACTTCAGTCCTTCTCTGATTCTGCATTTCTACCGATATGTCATCCCTAACGGGATGTACATTATTCGGCACTAAATCTTAGGTGTGCCGGATGTCCCGGAGGGACAATATATCGGTAGAAAATTTATAAAGAATGTTTTAAGTGCCGTAGGCACGATATATAAGTTGCATAATAAAAGCCCAATAAATATTCAACTGATGAAATGTGCGATCCCGAAAGCGTTCGGGAGAACCTGCCACTGAAGCTCAATAGTAGCAGCATGTTCGGCTAACAAAAAATCCAAATAAGCTTGCACCTATTTGGATCTTTAATTATTGTTATTTGAATTTTATCTCGCGATGTTCACTGCTCTTTTCTCTCTGATAACAGTTACTTTAATTTGGCCTGGGAAGGTCATTTCAGTCTGTATCTTTTGTGCTATTTCGAAACTTAGTTTATCGCTGTCGCTATCCGATACTTTATCCGCTTCTACGATCACACGAAGCTCACGGCCCGCTTGTATCGCATATGCTTTTTCAACGCCAGGGTAGGCTAGTGCCATGTTTTCAAGGTCCTTGATACGTTGAATGTATTGTTGCATGATCTCACGTCTTGCACCCGGTCTTGCGCCGCTGATCGCATCACAAGCCTGAACGATCGGAGAGATAACATATTGCATTTCCATTTCATCATGGTGAGCTCCGATGGCATTTACTACCGCAGGGTTTTCACCATATTTTTCTGCCAGCTTAGCACCTAACAATGCGTGGCTCAATTCAGTTTCTTCATCAGGAACTTTACCGATATCATGTAATAGCCCCGCACGTTTTGCCAGCTTAGGATTCATGCCTAACTCAGCTGCCATGATAGCGCAAAGGTTAGCCGTTTCACGACTATGCATTAATAGGTTTTGTCCGTAAGAAGAACGGAAGCGCATACGGCCCACCATTCTGATCAATTCTTTATGCAAGCCATGAACACCCAGTTCCATTGCAGTACGTTCGCCAATTTCCATTACCTGGTCGTCTAACTGGCGTTTTGTTTTTTCAACAACTTCTTCAATACGTGCAGGATGTATACGTCCGTCAGCAACTAAACGTTGCAATGATAAACGTGCGATCTCTCTGCGCAATGGATCGAATGAAGAAAGGACAATTGCTTCCGGTGTATCATCAACGATAAGATCTACGCCTGTTGCGGCTTCTATCGCACGGATATTTCTACCTTCACGGCCGATGATCGAACCTTTGATCTCATCGCTTTCTAAATTAAATACGGTGATAGAATTTTCAATAGCCTGTTCAGCAGCGGTACGTTGAATTGTTTGGATAACAATTTTACGCGCTTCTTTATTAGCTTTTAATTTTGCGTCTTCTATGATTTCTTGTTGTAGAACCAAAGCTTGTGTGTGTGCTTCCTGCTTTAAGCTTTCGATCAGTTGTGCTTTTGCTTCCTCAGCAGATAGGCCAGCAACTTTTTCCAGGCGACGGATATTTTCTTCCTGGTGTTTTTCCAGTTCAACGCGTTTAACATTCACTACCTCGATCTGGCGATTGAGGTTTTCCTTGATCACTTCGTTTTCTTTCGATTGTTTATCAAGGTTCTGTTCTTTTTGGCTAACAGATTGTTCTTTTTGTTTGATACGGCTTTCTCCTTCGATGATCTTTTGATTGCGTTGCAATACATCACGATCATGTTCAGATTTTAGCTGTACAAATTTTTCTTTTGCCTCTAATAATTTTTCTCTTTTTAGATTTTCGGCTTGCAATTGGCCATCGGCGATGATCTTTTTAGCTTGTGCTTCAGCTTCTTCTACTTGTCCTTTTGCATTTTTAGCAAATATTAATTTGCCCAGTACAGTACCCACTATCAGGGCAGCTGCACCGATGATAATGTATATAATTATCGGTTCCATTGACTATATCTTTTTTTATACGGCTCACAATCTTTCTGCAAATGCGCTCGCTAACCATAATATTATTAATAATAAATTGGAGGCGAAGATACAATTTTTTGTATAGTAAATGGAAGTTATGGGCCGGTTTGACCTACAGAAACCTCAAAATCAGGGGATTGGAATTTGCTTAAAGTGCCTTATCGAGCAATAGCTCCATTTTCTGAAGGGCTTCGGCTATGTTTTTGTCCTGCAGGGGATTGTCTTTTCCTTCGTTTTGAGTAGCGTACCAGATGAGCACCATTGATACATAATCCTGCATATCCTTTCCGGCAAGATGTGTTTTGTACTCGATGATCTTATCGTTGATGACCTTTAGTGCGGCGCGTATGGTTCCCTCATCCTTTGGATCGATCCTTATCCGATAGGTTCTATCGGCGATAACAATATTGATGGGGATCAGTTCCATAATTTATTCGCTTAATAAGGCAATGCATTTATCAATGCCTTTTATATACTGATTGATGCGTTTTTCAAATTCCTTTTTATCTGCGTCTTCCATTTTTGATGTGGCCGCTTTCAGGATGCTTATTTGCTGACGCAGTTCATCAACATATTCTACATATTGATTTTGTGCATCTTCTTTTTCTGCCAGGTCAATTTTCAAACGCTCATTTTCTTTTTTCAAAGAATCAGCCTTCTTCAAAACTTGTTGAAGCTTGGTATTGATACGTTTGATATGATCTTCTAAGTCGGCCATAAAAAAGATGCCCCTCCGCCCCGAAGGGGGACTTTGGAGTTTTTATTATTTAAGATTTATTAAAATTATCTAATATGAAATCTAAAAATTTAAAGATTATTACAAAAAAAGCAAACATCCCAATCCCCCTTCGGGGGGCAGGGGGCTATTTGATCTTTTCGATCACCAGTTTTTTTACATCAGCTAATGGAATTCTTTCCTGCGTCATGGTATCGCGATAACGGATCGTTACAGTATTGTCTTCTTTTGTCTGATGATCGATGGTTACGCAGAACGGCGTACCGATCGCATCCATGCGGCGATAGCGTTTTCCGATCGCATCTTTCTCTTCATAAAAACAATGGAAATCTTGTTTGCAATCATCCATTAATGCTCTTGCGATTTCAGGCAGACCGTCTTTTTTCAATAAAGGCAAAATAGCCAGTTTCGTCGGTGCTAATTTTGCTGGAATCTTTAACACGACACGGCCATCTTCGGTTCCATCTTCTTTTGTCCATTTTTCATCTGCGTAAGCCAGACTTAAAATAGTCAGCACCAATCTATCTAACCCAACAGAAGTTTCTAAAACGTACGGAGTGTAATTACCGTAAGGCTTTCCTTCTTCATTTAAGTCGTTATCGAAATATTGTATTTTCTTTTTGCTGTAAAGCTGGTGTTGAGACAGATCAAAATCTGTACGACTATGAATGCCTTCTAATTCTTTCCAACCGAAAGGGAATTCAAATTCAATATCCAAAGCAGCATCTGCATAATGCGCTAATTTAACATGATCATGAAAACGAAGTTTAGCTGCAGGAATGCCAATGCTTTCGTGCCATTTTTTTCTTTCGTCTTTCCAGAAATTATACCATTCTTTTTGAGTGCCAGGACGAATAAAGAACTGCATTTCCATTTGTTCAAATTCGCGCATCCTGAAAATAAATTGTCTGGCAACAATTTCATTACGGAAAGCTTTACCGGTTTGTGCAATACCAAAAGGTATTTTCATGCGGCCGGTTTTTTGCACGTTCAGGAAATTTACAAAAATACCTTGTGCTGTTTCAGGACGTAGATAAATTGTTTCGCTTTCTTCTGCAACGCTTCCTATTTGTGTGCTGAACATGAGGTTAAATTCTCGCACTTCGGTCCAGTTGGAAGTCTTACTGATGCCGCATTTTATTTTGTTATCTTCTATTAATTTTTTTAACGCAACATAATCAGGCTTAGCTAATAGCTTTTCCATTTCTGCAATTAAAGCGGCACCTTCTGCTTCCGGCAATGTTTCTGCAAAGCCTTCGATCAAATGATCAACACGGTATCTTTTATTGCTGTCTTTATTATCGATCATTGGGTCGCTGAAATTATCAACATGGCCACTTGCTTTCCAGGTGGTTGGGTGCATAAAAATAGCCGCATCAATCCCAACGATATTATCGTTCAATTGTGTCATGCTTTTCCACCAGTAATCACGGATATTCTTTTTTAGTTGAGAACCCATTTGTCCGTAATCATATACCGCTGCTAAACCATCATAAATTTCTGATGATTGAAAAATATAACCGTACTCTTTACAATGCGAGATCAGTTCCTGAAAATTATTTGCTTCGTTTGCCATGTGTTAGTTGCTTGCGCCGAATTTTTTATAGGATGCAAATATATTGTGTTTTTTGGCAGAATATGCCGCGTAGCAGGCTATTTCAATTTATCATTATTCTTATGCCTGTCAGCATCCCGCAGGTTTTTCTTTTCGAAGTTCTTTTGCAGGGCATCTGTCAGGTCAACGCCTGTTTGATTGGCAAGGCAGATCAATACCCAGAGTACATCGGCCATTTCATCCGCCATTTCTTTTCCTTTGTCAGATTCTTTGAAAGATTGGTCGCCATATTT
The DNA here is from genome assembly GCA_035317105.1 of Ferruginibacter sp. GTDB lineage: Bacteria > Bacteroidota > Bacteroidia > Chitinophagales > Chitinophagaceae > Ferruginibacter. Next base: position 6,036 of record DATHHR010000199.1, read on the forward strand.
TCTTACCATTAATCTGGATAGCTCGCCAACTTCTTCCATTAGGATGCCAAGGTTGGTTAACTCGCTAAAATACTTAACACCGACAGTCTTGATCCAGCTATCAACTTTCGCCTGCAATTCTCTAACAGTAATATCACTCATAAAATAAATATTAAAATCTAAAAATAATAATTCTCAAAAAGCCCCCTTCAGGGGGTTGGGGGTTTTTACTCCGCGTTCTTCGTATCAATGATTATTGTGATCGGCCCATCATTTAAAAGTGCCACTTTCATATCAGCACCAAAGGTACCAGTGAATATTTTTTTGCTAAGATCTTGTTCCAATTGCGCGATCATTTTTTCGTACATCGGTATCGCAATATCCGGTTTACTTGCTTTTAAATAACTGGGCCGGTTTCCTTTTTTTGTGGATGCGAATAAAGTGAACTGGCTTACCAATAAAATATTGGCACCGATATCTTTCACGGAAATATTTGGCATATTATTTTCATCATCAAAAATGCGCAGGTTGATGATCTTGTTACTTAGTTTGATAATATCTTCATCGTTATCAGCGTCTTCGATCCCGATCAATACCAGCAAGCCTTTACTGATGGCTGCTTTCAGTGTGCCGTTTATTGTTACACTCGCTTCTGTTACTCTTTGTATGACTGCGCGCATGCCTTTATTTGTAATGAAGATAGAAAAATATCGATCAAATCAACCCATTGAAACTTTACCGGGAAAAACAAGTCGGGATCGGGAATATTTTTTCTCAAAAATTAATATTGGCAGCTAAGCCGGTGCGGTGCTATTTTATAAAACTGTACACAGCGCTTTTCCACAGCTGTTAATATTTTCCACGCGGAAATATGGCTGTTAAAAAATAGTTTCGGTTTAGGAAGTACCCCTGAAATTTCGTAACTTTAGTAACAAGGTTTCCTGTAAAAAAAGAGATAATTATGGCTACAAAAAAGCAAGCGGGCAAAGGCCTGCAATTTAGTCGGCAGTTCACAAAAGACGGCGTGAGCCCATACGATATGTTCGAGTACGATTACCGTACTTCTATTATAAAAAACCCTTCGGGCGAAGTAGTGTTTCAGATGGATAATGTGGAGGTTCCCAAACAATGGAGCCAGATCGCTACGGATATATTAGCACAAAAATATTTCCGTAAAGCAGGTGTGCCTCAGCCTGATGGAACAAGCGGTAGAGAAACTACGGTTAAGCAGGTAGCACATCGCATGGCACAATGCTGGAGAGTATGGGGCGAGCGCTACGGTTATTTTGCTGACGCACACGATGCACAGGTATTTTATGATGAGTTAGTATATTCTATATTGAACCAGGCTTGTGTGCCTAATAGCCCGCAATGGTTCAACACCGGTTTACATGAAGTGTACGGCATTACCGGAAAACCACAGGGCCATTATTTTGTAGATCAAAACGACGGGCAATTAAAAAAATCTACTTCAGCATATGAACGTCCGCAACCACATGCTTGTTTTATTTTAAGTGTGGATGATGACTTAGTCAATGAAGGTGGCATTATGGATCTATGGGTTCGCGAAGCAAGGATATTTAAATACGGAAGTGGTGTAGGAACAAACTACAGCAGCATTCGCGGTGATGGAGAAAAACTAAGTGGCGGCGGCACTTCCAGCGGACTGATGAGTTTCTTAAAAATTGGTGATAGAGCAGCAGGTGCCATCAAAAGCGGTGGCACAACACGTCGTGCAGCTAAGATGGTTTGCCTGGATCTTGATCATCCTGAAATAGTTCCTTTCATTAATTGGAAACAGGAAGAAGAGAAAAAAGTTGCAGCGCTAATTGCTGCTGGTTATTCTCACGATTATGAAGGCGAAGCATACAAAACGGTGAGCGGACAAAACAGTAACAACTCTGTTCGTATACCTAACGCGTTCTTTAAAGCATCGGATGAAGATGGCATGTGGGAACTGAAAGCAAGAAGCGATGGCCGTGTAATGAAAACGATCAAAGCACGTGAATTATGGGATCAGATCAATTATGCAGCATGGCGCTGTGCTGATCCCGGAACACAATATGATACAACGATCAATGAATGGCATACTTGTCCGGAAGGCGGAAGAATAAGAGCGTCTAACCCTTGCAGTGAGTATATGTTCTTAGATAACACTGCTTGTAATTTAGCTTCTGTAAACCTTCGCCAGTTCTTTAAAGAAAGTGATAACAGTTTTGATATAAAAGGATTCGAATACACTTGCCGTTTATGGACAGTCGTATTGGAAGTAAGTGTATTGATGGCGCAATTCCCATCAAAAGAAGTAGCACAATTAAGTTACGATTACAGAACACTTGGTTTAGGGTATGCTAACCTGGGCAGTATGTTGATGGTAAGTGGGATACCTTATGATAGTGAGCAGGGGCGTGGTATTGCCGGCGCTATTACAGCGATTATGACGGGCGTTGCATATAAAACATCTGCAGAAATGGCCGGGTTTCTTGGTGCTTTTGATAAGTATGAAAAAAATAAAAAACACATGATGCGTGTGATGCGCAATCACCGCGCAGCGGCCTACGATGCAAGTGATGCCTACGAAGGCTTGGAAATAAAGCCAACCGGCATCAATGCAAAATATTGTCCGGATGATTTATTAAAAGCTGCAACCAAAGCGTGGGATGATGCTGTGCAGTTGGGAGAAAAGAATGGCTACCGTAATGCACAGACAACCGTTATTGCTCCAACAGGTACAATTGGTTTAGTAATGGATTGCGATACAACAGGTGTTGAACCGGATTTCGCTTTAGTGAAATTTAAAAAATTAAGTGGCGGAGGTTATTTTAAAATAATCAACCAAAGTGTGCCTGCCGCATTACGTAATTTAAAATACAACGAAAAACAAATTGAAGAGATCGTAAACTATGCAAAGGGCCACGCAACATTAGAAGGTGCTCCATATATCAACAAACAAACACTAAACGAAAAAGGATTCATTGCAGAAGAGATCGAAAGATTAGATGCTGCTATGGCAAGCGCTTTTGAAATTGGTTTTGTATTCAATCAATATACATTAGGCGAAGCTTGTCTGCAACGTTTAGGTTTTAAACCAGAGCAGTACACAGATTTTAGCTGGAGCTTATTGGAAGCATTAGGTTTTACCGATGAACAAATTGAAGCGGCTAATGTTTATATATGTGGTACCATGACTGTTGAAGGTGCACCTTATTTGAAGGACGAACATTTACCAGTTTTTGATTGCGCTAATAAATGCGGACAAAAAGGCGAACGCTTTATCCATGCACACGGACATATCCGTATGATGGCGGCGGCACAACCTTTCTTAAGCGGCGCTATCAGCAAAACGATCAATCTTCCGAACGAGGCAACGATCGATGAAATTGCAGATTGTTACCGTATGAGCTGGGAGCTTGGTTTAAAGGCAAATGCCTTGTATCGTGACGGCTCTAAATTATCTCAGCCGCTTAGTAATAAATCTGATAAAAAGAAAAAGACAACCGACGACGGACAACCGACCACCGAAAAAGAAGAGTACGTTGAACACGCATCTGCTATTGTTGATATGGGTAAATTAACCATTGATGAATTGCTGGATGAAATCAGTAAACGTATGCAAAGCAGTCCGGATACTGTGTTGAAAGGCAAGCTGGCAAAAATTGTAGAGCGTAAAACATTACCGGCTAAACGTCGCGGCTTTACACAAAAAGCAAAAATAAACGGACAGGCATTATTCGTCCGCACCGGTGAATACAATGACGGAAGTGTAGGAGAGATATTTATTGATATGGCCAAAGAAGGTGCAACAATGCGTAGCATGTTGAACTGTTTTGCTATCGCGATATCGATCGGTTTACAGTACGGCGTTCCGCTAGAAGAATTTGTAGAAAAATTTGTATTCACCCGTTTTGAACCGAGCGGAATGGTAGAACATCCGAATATTAAATCAACCACATCGATAATCGATTTTATTTTCCGTTCATTAGCGTATGAATATTTAGGCAGAAATGATCTGGTTCATGTATTGGATAAACCAGAAGTAGAAAACCTGGGCGATAAGCCCTGGGATCAGTCAACACCAACCATTGGTGAAAGAAAACCTGAACTGAGCGAGGTAAGGGTAATTGGCAATTCAGCTACCCAACCAAAAGCAGCCAATGCCGGTGGTGGAGACGGTACCCAGAATTATATGAAATCAATGCAAAGCGATGCACCTGCCTGTAATACCTGCGGCCATATTACTATTCGCAGCGGTACTTGTTACAAGTGTTTGAACTGCGGTAACAGTATGGGATGCAGTTAGGGTAAATTCTCACATAATTTTATACAAAAGCCATCATAATTGTGATGGCTTTTGTATTTCCATATCATAAAAAGCGATATTTTTATAGAACAGTGAATTTGCACTGCGGTCTTTATAATGATGCTTGTTCCCCACTCTTGCCCAAAACAACGATCTGCGAGCTGTAGCATTTAAGTAATATGTATAAAAAATTAAGCATAGCATTTCTCCTTGTCTTATTGCAACAAACAATAATGGCACAAACACCAGCCGATGTAAAAAAAATATTTCCCGGCGAGCCGGTTGTTTATTTAAATTATAGTCAGCAATTAACCTTGTCTGTCAAAAATGATACGCCTGTTGCAGAAAGCAATCATAATATAGAATTGATGTTGTTAGGAGAGGATGCCAGCAGTTATAGTAAATACGAAATTTATCATAGCGATTATAATGAATTAACAGCATTAGATGCCTATACTAAAATACCCGACGGTGATAAATACAAAAAAGTAAAGATCACTAATGAGCAAACGCATAGCAGCAATAGCAATACAGTTTTTTACGATGATGTGCAGCAAACGAGTTTCGATTTTCCTTCTTTAACACAAAACGCCATCCAGCATATTGACTATAATTTATATCATAAAGATGCGCATTTACTAACGCCGTTCTTTTATGAAGGCCGGGTGCCGTTAATGAACGGATCGTATACGGTTGTGGTGCCGAATGAGATCAACATTAAGTATGTGGTAAAAAATGATCCGAAGGGATTGTTTCAGTTTTCTGAAGAGAAAAAAAGAAAAGAAACTGTCTACAAATGGACATTAAAAAATGTTAAGCCGATCGATGATGATTTTGGCGATGCGCCTGATGGTAATTATTATGAGCCCAATATCATTATCTATATCACTTCTTTCCAGGGGAAAAATGGACAACAAAATTATTTAAATTCGTTGGATGACCTGTATCAATGGGATGTCGGTTTTACAAAAGAATTAAATACTACACAGGATCCCGACCTTAAAAAAATTGTTGACTCGCTCATTGTTGGAAAGACAACCGAAACAGATAAAGCCAAAAGTATTTATAATTGGGTACAGCAAAGCATACGTTATGTAGCTTTTGAAAACGGCCTGGAAGGTTTCAGGCCAAGACAAGCAGCAGAGGTTTGTAGCAAACGTTATGGCGATTGTAAAGATATGAGCAGCATCATTACACAGATGTTGCGCATCGCAGGAATAAAAGCATATTACACCTGGATAGGAACGAGGAGCTTGCCATATGATTATACAGATATCCCATTGCCCATTGATGATAACCACATGATATCAACCGCTAATATTAACGGTAAATGGATATTTTTAGATGGCACCGATCCGCATGCTACATTTGGCACACCACCTTCGGGCATACAAAATAAAGAAGCATTGATATCGATCAGCGATAAAGAATATAAAGTGTTAAGGGTGCCCATCATAACCCCCGAAGAAAACCGGATGGTTGATACTACCAGCATTAGCTTTACCGATAATGGTATTAAAGGACATGAAAATGTAACTTATTATGGATACCAGGGCGAAGATGTTTATAATGCATTATTATATAGTGATGAAAAAGGAACAAAAGATTATGTAAAATCAAGGATGGGTAAGGCGAGTAATAAATTCATTTTAGGATCATATGCCATCACAAAAGTAAACCCCGAAGAAAATGTGATCAATATAGCTGCCGATTTTGAGATCCCGGGCTATGGTAAAAAGATAGGAGATGAATATTATATCAACCTAAACCTCGAAAAAGTATTCGAAAAACAGGTAATAGATACTAATAAAAGAAAAGTTCCGTTAGAACTCGAGTATAATTACTTAATTAATGAATATCATATCCTGGATATTCCTAAAGGATACAAAATAACATACCTTCCTAAAGATTTTACTTATAACAACGATCTGGCATCTATAAAAATATCGTACAAGATCGAAAATGGAAAAGTGATAGCGGAGCAGGAAGCAACAATAAAAAAACTCATGATCGAGCCGGTCGATTTTGATAAATGGAATAAAGAGATGAGCAGCGTTCAATCGCAATATAAAGAATCTGTTGTACTCGAAAAAATAACTAACTAACAACACAAAGACTAACACATGAAAAGAATAATAACCTGCTTTGTTTTAATGCTTATAGGAGCAGTATCATTTGCACAAAAATCACCGCTCGATTGGGTTGCTTCACCTAAGCTGCATGTGGCAGATTCGCAATTTGTTAATGAAAGCGCTATTATATTGGATGACGTGCGCCAACACCAGTATGTAGATGTAGACAAGGATAATATGGTCATCATGATCACTTGCAGGCGATTGATAAAGATCAACGATGATAAAGGCGCGGAGCTTTATAATAAAATATATATCCCTGTAAATCCCGTTACAGAAGTAGTACAATCCATAAAAGCCAGAACAATTCAGCCTACGGGCCAGGTGTTGGATCTTCCACAGGATAAAATTTTTGATGTTACTGAAGATGGCAATGCCTACAAAAAATTTGCACTGGAAGGAATTGAAAAAGGCTGCGAGATAGAATACATGTACACAATAAAAAGAAAGGTATCTTTTTTTGGTTTGGAAACATATCAGTCTGGTTACGCACCCTGCGAGAATGCGGTATTTATATTAGAAACACCAAAGCGCTTATTGTTTTCGGTTAAAGGATATAACGGATTTACAGTAAGCAATGATAGTGTTATTGGCGACCAACGGATCACAACTGCTATACAAAAAAATATTGTTGCATTGGCTGATGAAAAATATTCAGATAGAACGCCTAACCTGATGAATGTTCAGTACAAGCTTTCTTATAATTTATCTATAGATCAAAATGCGCGGTTGTTTACCTGGAATGAATTAGCTAAAAATGTATACACGGCTTATACCACATTTACGCCTAAAGAAACAAAAGCGATCGATGGGTTTATTAAAGGAATAAACCTGCCTAAAAATGCCACGGAAGAAGAAAAGCTGGTGGCAATAGAAGAGTATATTAAAACTGCTGTAGGCGATGATGACCAGGGAGGCGATGATGCAGATAATATTGAAAAGATCATAAAAAATAATGTGGCGAGTAATGATGGGTTGACAAAATTGTTTATCGCTACGTTCGAAAGGCTTGGTATTAATTACCAGATCGTTTTTCCTAGCAAAAAAGATGATTACCCTTTAGATGAAACCTTCGAGAATTATAAACTGGTAGAAGAGATGCTTTTCTATTTCCCCAACTCCGGCAATTTTATGGAACCGGCTAACAGAACGATTCGCTATCCGTTCATTGATCCGGCCTGGGCCGCAACCACAGGTTTATTTTTAAAAGGAACAACAATTGGTACATTTAAAACGGCTATTGCTTCCTTTGATAGTATTGGTATACAGCCTTACGATAAAAATGCGATCGACCTCGAAGTAAAAATGCAGTTTACCGGCACAATGGATTCTATGCAATTGCATACAAAACAAACATTGCTAGGGTATGGCGCAACAAGTTACAGGCCGGCATTTAGTTTTTTATCTGATGATAAAAAAGAAGAATTCACTAAAGATGTTGTTACAACAGTCGCTAAAACAGATAATGTGCAGAATATAACCGTACAAAATTCAGCTATGACGGATACCTATAAAAACAAGCCACTTATAATAGAAGCCGATATTACAAGCGGAGATATATTAGACCAGGCCGGTAATAATATATTAATTAAAATGGGAGAAGTGATAGGACCACAGGTGGAAATGTATCAGGAAAAACCAAGGCAATTACCGATAGCAATGGAGTATCCTCATTCGGAGGACAGGGACATTTATTTTACCATTCCTGCAGGCTATCAAATTAAAAATCTAAATGATATAAATAGTAGCAAAACAGCAGCTAATGATTCAATAGGATTTGTTTCATCTTTTACACAAAAAGGGAATATCCTGCACATTAAAATACACGAATATTACAAAATGACAGATTTTCCGGTAATTATGTTTGAAGAATTTACCAAGGTAATAAATGCCAGTGCCGATTTTAATAAGCTAGTATTGGTATTGGCTAAGGATTGATTTTTAAAGAATTAGACCCATTTTCAAATGTAAAGCCATCTATAAATGTTAATTAGTTATTAACATTTATAGATGGCTTTTTATATTATAAAAAAATAAATTTGGAAAATATTTAATTAAATATTAATTATGCACATTATTTGTAAGGAATAATACTAATCCCAACCCTCTCCTAAAACTGAATCTCAATCACTTTATTGTAAACAATTGTATTTAAAATACTAAAAACATGAAAAATTTATTTATCTCAATCACATTATGTACTTTATTGTATAGCTGTGCTGTAAGCAAAGCAGGCGTTACTCCACAAGTTGGAGAGACCTGGAGAGCTAAATGTTATGAGAAAACCCATCCAATGGATTTTCAAATAGTAAATGTAGCAATGGGTTTTACTACATATAAAGACAGTACAGCAACTTATAAAATACCTACTTATACTTTTCAAAAAGAATTTGCACGTACTTGTTTACCCGGCTCTACTGTTATCTTAATGAGACGTCATCCTAAGAACAATTTACCTCGCGGTATATATACTGAAGAACGTTCTCTAACATCAAGATAAATTATAAACGGTCTTTTTGCAATTTTATTGCATAAATCATAAAAAAGGTTCGTATGATCATATTTGGTTATACGAACCTTCTCATTTGTATCCAAAATTATAAAGCGCTTATTACCTTTGCCACATGATATCCAGTTTTTTTACGTACAACAAAGCAAAAGTAATTCAAGCCCTACGCTATCATTTTATAACCCGTAAAGAGGTAAAGGCATTAATGATAGGGGTTAATATTTATGCGGTTGTTGCCGCAGGCTTATATTTCTTTCATATAATATCTCCGTTTGCCTTTTTATTAAGCTCCTGCTTATGGTTTGTAATGATGATATTGTTTTGGTTCTTGCTGCCAACAATAGTGTACAATCGCGCCAATACTTTCAAGGCTACATTGAGGGTTATATTATCGGCAGATGAGTTTCTTATAGAAACAAATAGGGGCGGCCTTAATAGCTGGCCATGGAAAGCATTCAGCAGTATGATGGAAAGTCCGCATTTCTTTCACTTATATTTCGATAGCCGGTCTTTCTTTATTATTCCAAAAGATGCGTTTACACCCGAAGATCAAGTGGCTGCAAGAAAGATACTGGCAGAAAAAATCCCTAAGTAATTACTCAGGGATTGAATTTTATTTTGTCTTTTGAAGTTTACCTCAATGCCTTTTCCATGATATGGTGCGGTGTATTGTTTAATTCAAAAAACTGATTGCCGGTTATTTTGTAGCCAAATTTTTCGTAAAAGCCCAGTACGGTATCACGTGCGTGCATCATTAATATCTTATAACCTTTATCACGGGCAAGGTTTTCTGCAAAGGTCATAATGGAATCTCCAATACCCTTTCCCTGAAGGTTCTTTTGAACAGCCATCTGCCTCAACCGCAAAGTATTATTATCTATCTTACTAAGTATGCAGCATCCTAATATCTCATCTTCATCAAAAACGGCAATTAAAATATCTGTTTTATCTTTTTCAAGCTCTTCAGGAGAAAAGTCAATACCCAACGGCTTGCGTAAGATCTCGTTTCGCAACTTAAGCATCTCTTTATACTCCTTTGTGCCGTAGTCTATTTGTTTAATCGCCATAGTGCAATCGTATTTTGTTGATTCTTAATTTTTATGCTAAAATGTAATTACAAGATACAAACTTTTCCCTATCGGCTCCATTATTAACTTATTTATGCCTTTTTTAAATTAAAAATAACGCCCCAAAATAATATTTTAAAAGCCTGTTAATTGCCATAGCAAAGGCTTTATAAAGAATTGCCGTTTTTCTTTATAGCTGTTGGCCGAAAGTATATTTTATATATCTTTTATATTTCTTTGTATTTATCCCAAAATGTATATTTTTGCACCTGATTAACTAAATTATACTACCATGTCAGACATTGCAACAAGAGTAAAGAAAATAATTGTTGACAAATTAGGTGTTGATGAAGCAGAGGTTACACCGGAAGCTTCTTTCACAAACGATCTAGGTGCAGATAGCCTAGACACCGTAGAACTAATTATGGAATTTGAAAAAGAATTCAACATTTCTATTCCTGATGAACAGGCTGAAACCATCACTACCGTTGGTCAGGCTGTTACTTACTTAGAAGAACACGCTAAGTAATTTTCTATTAATCATCGCAGGCAAATTTTATGGAATTAAAAAGAGTAGTGGTTACCGGATTGGGTGCCCTTACCCCCTTGGGTAAAAACGTTGCCGATTACTGGCAAGGACTAACCGATGGTGTAAGTGGTTGTGATTATATCAAACAATTCGATGCTACTAAGTTTAAAACACGGTTTGCCTGCGAGGTTAAAGATTTCGATCCTACTACCTACCTCGATAAGAAGGAAGCCCGCAAAATGGACCGCTTTACGCAGTTTGCCATTATCGCTAGTGATGAAGCCGTTAAAGACGCCGGCATTACTAAAGAAAATGTAAACCCCGATAGGATCGGTGTTATTTGGGCTAGTGGAATTGGTGGTTTAATAACCTTCCAGGAAGAAGTAATCGGTTTTGCTAATGGCGACGGTACTCCTCGTTTCAATCCTTTCTTTATTCCTAAAATGATATTGGACATTGCCGCAGGGCAAATATCTATGCGCCATGGTTTCAGGGGCCCCAATTATGCAGTAGTAAGTGCTTGCGCCTCTTCTACCAATGCGATCATTGATGCTTTTGATAACATCCGTTTAGGTAGGGCCGATATTATTATTACAGGTGGTAGCGAGGCAGTTGTTAGTGCAGCAGGTGTTGGCGGTTTCAATGCCATGAAAGCATTGAGCGAAAGAAATGATAGTCCGCAAACAGCCAGTCGCCCATTCGATAAAAGCCGTGATGGTTTTGTAATGGGAGAAGGCGCCGGTGCATTAGTACTCGAAAGTTTAGAACACGCCCTTGCAAGAGGCGCAAAAATTTATTGCGAAGTTGCCGGCGGTGGCGCTACTGCAGATGCACATCACCTTACAGCTCCACATCCCGAAGGATTGGGCGCAAAAAATGTAATGGCTACTGCATTAAAAGATGCACACCTTAGACCAGAAGATATTCAATACATCAACGTACATGGAACCTCAACTCCATTAGGTGATCTGTCAGAATGTAAAGCGATATTGGGTGTATTCGGCCAGCATGCTTATGACCTTAATATAAGCTCTACCAAAAGTATGACCGGCCATTGCCTTGGTGCAGCCGGAGCTTTAGAAGCGCTTGCTTGTATCTTATCCGTTACAAAAGATATCATACCACCAACCATCAATCATTTTACTGATGATGAAGATTTTGATCCTAAATTAAATTTCACTTTTAACAAAGCACAACACCGCACCGTTACTGCTGCATTAAGCAATACATTCGGTTTCGGCGGACATAACGCTTCTGTGATCGTTAAGAAATTTAAGGCTTAGTCTAACACTCACTATTTTATTTTTGTTGACGAACAGTTGTTTTTCATAGCAGCATAGTTGTGTTATTTATATTCCGATTCATCGGAACCCACTTCAGTTGCATACCTATGTGGAACAAAAGTCAATGCGTCAAACGGTCTTTTTTTCGACAAATAGCATTAATTTCGACTAAACATATCCAACCATTTTGGAATTTTTAAACAACATCATTCCCGGATTTAAAAAGAAGAAAGAGTTTAAGAAACAACTCTCGAACGTATTAGGCTTTACTCCCGGCGATCTGAAATTATACAAAACTGCACTGAGCCACCGCTCGGTGAGAGAAGGTGCAGATGAAAATAACGAAAGGCTTGAATTTTTAGGTGATGCTGTATTGAGCTCAATAGTCGCGCATTACCTCTTCATGAAATATCCCTACAAAGGCGAAGGTTTTTTAACAGAGATGAGAAGTAAGATGGTAAACCGCCAACAGCTAAATGATATTGGCGTAAAAATGGGCCTCAAAAAAATAACCATCTACAACAGGCATGATAACTCACTAAAAATATCACAGATATTCGGCAATACGCTGGAGGCATTGATCGGCGCTGTTTACCTGGATAAGAAATACG
>DATHHR010000200.1:0-9222 GCA_035317105.1 Ferruginibacter sp.
AGGTGGCGGGGGTGGAAGAAGCGGTGGTGGTAATGCAGGCGGTGGAAACCGTGGCGGTGCTGGCGGCGGAGGAAGAAGATAATAATTGATTTATGATTGCGGATGTATGATTGATGATTTTATTCCGCATCAAAATTTATAAAGAAAACAAAAACTGATTTGAATTAAGGAATATCATATATCCGAAATCACAAATCATAAATTGAACAAAAATGTTACAACCGAAAAGATCAAAACATAGAAAGGCGCAGAAAGGCCGTATTAGGGAAACCGCTAAAAGAGGCGCAACTATTGCCTTTGGTACGTTCGCTTTGAAAGCACAAGAACCAATCTGGTTAACTAACAGGCAAATTGAAAGTGCCCGTCAGGCTTTAACCCGTCACATGAAGAGGGAAGGGAACGTTTGGATCAGGGTATTTCCTGATAAACCGATCACTAAAAAACCTGCTGAAGTGAGAATGGGTAAAGGTAAAGGTAACCCTGAGTACTGGGCTGCAGTAGTTGAACCAGGACGCATCTTGTTCGAAGCTGATGGCGTTTCTTTACAAGTAGCTAAAGAAGCTTTTGAACTAGCGGCACAAAAATTACCAATTGCAACAAAGTTTGTAGTTCGTAGAGATTACCAGGCATAAATCAATCAGTAATAACTGATTTATTATATAGAATATCAAATTAATAACAATGTCAAAAATAGCAGATTTTTCAGCGAGCATCAAAAGCTTAAGCGCAGACGAACTTAAAGCCAAGATCACAGAAGATGAATTGAGGTTAAAGAAAGTATCTTTCGCTCACAGTATCTCTCCATTAGAGAATCCGGTAAGCATGCGTTTATTGCGCAGAGATCTTGCACGTTTGAAAACAGCATTAAGAAAAAAAGAACTAGGTTTTTAAGTAAACCATAAATTTTGCAACAATGAGCGAAGTAGTAACAACAACAATAGACAGAAATTTACGTAAGATCAGAGTCGGCGTTGTGTCAAGCAACAAGATGGATAAATCTATCGTAGTTAAAGTTGAACGTAAAGTAAAGCATCCGCTTTATGGTAAGTTCGTAAAAAAATCAACCAAGTTCCATGCTCATGATGAAAAGAATGAGTGTAGCATTGGTGATACAGTTAAGATCATGGAAACTCGTCCTATCAGCAAAACAAAACGCTGGAGACTGGTTGAAGTAGTTGAAAAAGTAAAATAATGATTTATGATTGCGGATATCTGATTGATGATTTCTTCCGTAACATAAACTTTAAATGAATTAAAAAACTGATTTTGATCCGGAGAAATCATATATCCGCAATCATAAATCATAAATCAAAATAAGATGATTCAGCAAGAAAGCAGATTGAATGTAGCAGATAATAGCGGTGCCAAAGAAGTTTTGTGTATCCGTGTATTAGGTAACTCAGGACAGGATTACGCTAAAATAGGCGATACGATCGTTGTTACTGTTAAAGACGCAATGCCTGCTGGTGGAATTAAAAAAGGTACAGTTAGCAAAGCTGTTATCGTTAGAACAAAAAACAAATTACGTCGTAAAGATGGTTCTTATATCCGTTTTGATGATAACGCAGTAGTGTTATTGAACAACTCAGATGAACCTCGTGGTACGCGTATCTTTGGCCCCGTGGCTCGTGAATTAAGAGATAAAGGATACATGAAGATCATTTCTTTGGCTCCTGAAGTTCTTTAGAAAGTAAGAAGTCAAAAGTGAAAACCCAAAAGTTGATAATAGTTTTTGGTTTTGAATTTTAACTTTTGACTTAGAAAATAGTGGCTGAAAAAGCCGGTTAATAAAAAAGATAAAAGCTGAAAAGCAACATAATAAAATGAGTACAAGATTCAAACCAAAGTTCAACATTAGAAAAGGCGATAACGTAGTCGTTATTACCGGTGAAGACAAGGACCTTAAAAAGCCTCGTAAAGTGTTAGAAGTGATATTAGAAAAAGGCCGTGTTTTAGTAGAAGGTGTTAACATCGTTACTAAGCATACCAAACCTACTGCACAAAACACTAAAGGTGGTATCGTTAAAGTTGAAGCGCCTATTAACATTAGTAATGTAATGCTTTGGGATGCAAAAACTGGCGGACCTACAAAGGTTTCTCGTACCAGAACAGAAGGTAAATTAGTTAGAGTATCTAAAAAATCAGGGGAGGAAATTAAATAATGAGCACAGCAACATACACTCCAAGGTTAGCAGACAAGTACAGCAAAGAAGTTGTACCTGCTTTAATGAAAAAATTTGGTTATAAAACCATCATGCAAGCGCCTAAGCTTACCAAGATCTGTTTGAATCGTGGTGTGAACGGAGCTGTGTCTGATAAAAAATTAGTTGATATCGCTATTGATGAATTAACCAACATCACTGGTCAGAAAGCAGTAGCTACTATGAGTAAGAAAGATATCTCAAACTTTAAGTTGCGTAAGAATATGCCGATCGGGGCACGTGTTACACTTCGAGGAGTTAAGATGTTCGAATTCCTTGATAGATTGGTTTCTGTATCACTACCACGTGTACGTGATTTCAAAGGTATCAATGATAAAGCATTTGATGGCCGCGGTAACTACACATTAGGTGTTACTGAACAGATCATTTTCCCTGAGATCGATATCGATAAAGTAAATAAAATTACAGGTTTGGATATCACTTTCGTAACAACTGCCGGTACTAACGAAGAAGCATTTGAATTATTGAAAGAATTAGGAATGCCTTTTAAGAACATTAAAAAATAACTTTTAAACCGAGTTCCAAAGCCTAATCATTATTAGAAACTGGAATTTAATTAGAATATAAAGAACAACAACTATGGCAAAAAAATCAGTAGAAGCCAGACAAAGAAAACGCGAAGCAATGGTTGCTAAATATGCAGATAGAAGAGCTGCATTAAAAGCGGAAGGTAATTATGCTGCTTTGGATTTACTTCCAAAAAATGCATCACCTGTACGTTTACACAACCGTTGTCAGTTAACTGGCCGTCCTAGAGGTTATATCCGTCATTTCGCTTTGTGCAGAAACATGTTCAGAGACATGGCTTCTCAAGGTAAAATACCTGGTGTAACAAAAGCAAGCTGGTAGTATTAATCGATACCGGGCACCGATACAAGATCATATCAGTATCAATAGGGTGTAGTGTATCAAAAACAATTTTTTAAAAGTATAATTTAAATAAACATGGTAACTGATCCAATAGCAGATTTTCTTACAAGAATCCGTAATGCACAAATGGCTAACCACCGTATTGTGGAAATACCTGCTTCTAATTTAAAGAAGCGTATGACTGAGATCTTGTATGACAAAGGTTACATTTTGAAATACAAATTTGAAGACGACAGCAAACAAGGCGTAATTAAAATTGCGTTGAAGTATGATGCCGCTACAAAACTTCCGGTTATTCAAAGTTTAGAAAGAGTAAGCCGTCCGGGTTTACGTACTTATGCTAAGCCTGATGAATTCAAACGCGTTAAAAATGGTTTAGGTATCGCTATCGTTTCTACTTCTAAAGGAGTAATGACAGATAAAGAAGCTAAAGCACAAAACGTAGGTGGTGAAGTTCTTTGTAACATTTACTAAGGTTAATTAGTCGCAAGACTTTTAATATACATGATTTGATAATTAAGCCCCAGTCGTGGCTGAACACGAATCGACATTTTAAAAACTAAATTAAAAAACCGACTATGTCTAGAATAGGAAAGAAACCAGTTGAGATCACAAAGGGAGTTACAATTACTCTTGATGCGCACAACGTGGTTACAGTGAAAGGCCCTAAAGGCGAATTAAAACAAACGGTTGATAGGGATATTACGATCGAAGTGAAAGACGGTACTGTTGAAGTATCTCGTCCGACTGATCAGATCCGTCACAGAGCAATGCACGGTTTGTACCGTTCTTTGATCAACAACATGGTTAAAGGTGTTACTGATGGATATGACAAAACATTAGAATTAGTTGGGGTAGGTTTTAAAGCATCTAACCAGGGAAATATCCTTGACCTTGCTTTAGGTTACTCTCATAATATAGTATTCGAAATTCCTAAAGAATTAAAAATTACTACTTCTCAGGAAAAAGGGCAAAACCCAATGATCAAATTAGAAGGAAGTGACAAACAATTACTAGGTCAGGTTTGTGCAAAGATCAGAGGCTTACGTAAACCAGAACCATATAAAGGTAAGGGTGTTAAATTCCAGGGTGAAGTGTTGAGAAGAAAAGCAGGTAAATCAGCAGGTAAATAATTAGCAAATTCATCTCCGGCAGTATCGGAGAAAAAAATAAAGGTATATGAGTAATAATAAATCAAGCGCAAGACAAAAGATCAGGTATCGTATCCGTAAAAAAGTTACCGGTATTGCGACTAAACCAAGATTGAGTGTTTTTAGAAGCAACACTGAAATTTACGCACAGATCATCAATGATGAAAGTGGTGTAACTATCGCAGCGGCATCTTCTAAAGAAAAAGATATTGTAGCTCAGAAAGTAACAAAAACTGAAAAAAGCAAACTAGTAGGAAGTGCTTTGGCAAAAAAAGCAGCAGCATTAGGCGTTACTTCAGTAGTATTTGACCGTAGTGGTTATATCTATCATGGCCGTATCAAAGCAGTAGCTGAAGGTGCAAGAGAAGGTGGATTACAATTTTAATTACAAATTTTCTAATAAGAACTATACATGTTAAAATCAAACGATAACAGAGTTAAAACCGGAGACCTTGAGTTGAAAGAAAAAGTTGTTTCAATCAACCGTGTTGTTAAAACAACTAAAGGTGGACGTGCGTTCAGTTTCTCTGCTCTAGTAGTAGTAGGTAATGGTGCAGGTGTTGTAGGCCAGGGTTTAGGTAAGGCTAAAGAAGTACAGGAAGCTATTACAAAAGGTATTGAAGATGCTAAAAAGAATTTGATAAAAGTTCCTGTTAGACATGGTACGATCCCTCACGAACAATGGAGTAAAGAAGGAGCTGCAAAGGTTTTAATAAAACCAGCTGCACAAGGTACCGGTGTAATTGCCGGAGGTAGTATGAGAGCTGTATTAGAAGCTGCTGGTATTACTGATGTTTTGGCAAAAAGTCTTGGTTCTGCTAACCCAACTAACGTGGTAAAAGCAACTGTAAAAGCATTAGCTACTTTACGTGAACCGATCACTGTTTCTAGAACAAGAGGTATTTCTTTAAAGAAAGTATTCAACGGATAAGAGTAATAAGTACTGAGTTTTAAGTTATAAGCTTGCTTGTAATACTTACAACTTATCACTTACCACTTACAACTAAATATAACATGGCAAAGATTAAAATAACACAAGTTAAAAGCGTAATTGACAGACCTGAACGTCAAAAGAGAACGATCGTTGCTCTTGGCTTAAGGAAGATCAACGCTTCTGTAGAAGTAGAAGCTACTCCTCAGATATTAGGTATGGTTACTAAAGTGAACCACTTAATTAAAGTTGAAAAGCTAGCATAATAATTATTTAACAAAGCGAGGGATGATTTTCCCGTAAGTAAAAAATCAAATAAATATGAAATTACATACTCTCAAACCAGCAAAGGGCGCAACTCATAAAGAAAAGCGTATCGGTCGTGGTGAAGCAAGTGGTAAAGGTGGTACTTCTACAAAAGGTAACAAAGGTGGACAAAGTCGTGCTGGTTACAAAAGTAAAGTAGGTTTTGAAGGTGGCCAGATGCCAATTCAACGCCGTGTTCCAAAACGTGGTTTTAAGAACATCAACCGTGTTGAATATAAAGTGATCAACTTAGGTCAGATCGATCATTATGCTGAAAAATATAGCATCACAGAATTCAATCCTCAAAATTTATATATCAATGGCCTTATCAGTCAGTTTGATAATATCAAGATCCTGGGTATTGGCGAAGTGAAAGGTAAATTTACTTTCCGCGTTAATGCAGCCAGCGAAAAAGCCAAAGCAGGCATTGAAGCTGCCGGTGGTACTTTAGAAATAATTAAGTAATTTTATACGATATTTGAAGACGCATCAAATGCGTCTTTTTATTTTGCGCAAAACATTTAAATCGTTGTTAGTCTGTGAAAAAGTTTGTTCAAACAGTTAAGAATATCTGGGCCATTGATGAGTTAAGGCAAAAAATAGTTTTCACACTATTGTTAGTTTTTATTTATCGTTTTGGTTCTTCCATCGTTCTTCCGGGAATCGATCCTAATAAATTAGCCAATTTAGCAAGTAGTACAAAAAGCGGTATGCTTGGGTTATTAGATGCTTTTGTAGGTGGCGCTTTCTCTAAAGCTTCCATTTTTGCATTAGGTATCATGCCTTATATCTCTGCTTCTATTTTTATGCAGTTGGCTACGATCCTTGTTCCTCAATTATCTAAAATCCAAAAAGATGGCGATAGCGGTAGAAACAAGATCAATCAATTAACGCGTTACCTTACTATAGTTGTTACAGCTTTACAGGCTGCAGCATATATCGGTTATTTAAAAAGCCCGGCCAATGCCGATGCTTTAATTCCTGCATACAGTGCTTACTTTTGGGTATCAACAGTTATTATCTTAACAGTGGGTACTTTGTTTGTAATGTGGTTAGGAGAAAAGATCACTGATAAAGGTTTAGGCAATGGTACATCAATCATCATCATGGTAGGTATCCTGGCTAGATTGCCAAAAGCAATGCAGGATGAATTTGCTGCAAGATTTGTAAGAGGCGGCGGCGGTTTATTGATCTTCTTAATTGAAATAGCATTGTTAGTTGCCATCATCATGGGATTAGTAATGTTAATTCAGGGAACAAGAAAAGTAACGGTTAATTACGCTAAACAAATAGTAGGCAACAAACAATTTGGTGGTGCAAGAAATTTCTTGCCGCTAAAAGTGAATGCTGCTGGTGTTATGCCGATCATCTTTGCACAGGCTATACTTTTCTTGCCAACAATATTTTCTGGATTTACCGGTAACGGATGGGCAAGGTATTTTACAGATCATACGAGCCCGATCTACATGGTAGTATATTCTGTTTGTGTTATTGCATTTACATTCTTATACACGGCTTTGATCTTCAACCCAAAACAAATGGCAGAAGATCTGAAACGTAATAATGGTTTTATCCCGGGTGTAAAACCTGGTCAGCCAACTGCTGATTATATCGGTACCATCATGGATAGGATCACTTTACCGGGCGCTGTAATACTAGCATTCGTAGGTATCTTACCTGGTATCTTCCAATTGGTATTTGGTGCACAACAAGGGTTTGCTACTTTTTATGGTGGTACCTCTCTTTTAATTATGGTAGGTGTTATTTTAGATACATTGCAACAGATCGAAACGCAATTATTAATGCGTCAATACGATGGATTGATGAATACCGGAAGAGTAATGGGCAGAACAGCCGTTACGTCTGGAATGTAATAAAATAGTCAAGTATAAAAATATAAGGACCCTGACGACAAAATCGTCAGGGTTTGTTTTTAATTTTGCATAATGATAGAATATAAAACAAAAGAAGAAATAGAGGTCATGCGGCATAGTTGCGTGATGGTAGGGAAGGCGCATGCAGAAGCGGCAAAGGTTTTAAAAGCAGGCATGACCACGATGCAGGTGAACGATATTGTTGAACAATACATCAGGGATAACGGCGGCATACCAACGTTTTTAAATTACGGGGGCTTTCCTTATGCTACCTGTATCTCTATGAACAATGCAGTAGTACATGGCTTTCCGGGTAAACATATTTTGAAGGATGGCGACGTAATGTCTTTGGATATCGGCGTATTAAAAAATGGCTTTCATGGAGATAGCGCTTATACGTATGCAATTGGTGAAGTGCCTGCTGAAGTAAAACAATTGCTGCGCGTAACAAAAGAATCTTTATACGTAGGTATTCAGAAAGCAAGAAAAGGAAACAGGATAGGAGATATTGCTAACGCGATACAGGAACATACAGAAAGGAAACATGGCTATGGTGTTGTAAGAGAGTTGGTAGGACATGGTGTTGGAAGAAGCCTGCACGAAGATCCGCAAGTACCTAACTACGGTAAAAAAGGAACAGGTGCAAAGCTGAAAGAAGGAATGGTATTAGCGATCGAACCTATGATCAACATGGGTGTAAAAGAAGTGATACATTTAGATGATAACTGGACGGTGTTAACCAAAGATGGAAAAGTATCGGCACATTTTGAACATGATGTTGCGATCACCATTGGAGATCCGGATATATTATCTTCTTTCGCGGAAATTGAAGCGGCAGAAAAACAAAATAAAAATTTGTCCTGGAGCTATTAAATTAATAGCGCTCAAATAATATTTATGAAAAAGAAACTTATTGTGCTCGGTGGCGGAGCAGCAGGTTTTTTTTGTGCGGTTAATGCAGCACAGATGGATCCTTCACTCGAAGTGGTTATCATTGAAAAGACAAGCAAGCTCCTCAGCAAAGTAAAAGTAAGTGGCGGCGGTCGTTGCAATGTTACACATGCGTGTTTTAGTATTGCTGATATGATAAAAAAATATCCAAGAGGTGCGGGCTTTTTAAAGAAAGCTTTTCATGAATTTTTTACTACCGATACGATCGAGTGGTTTAAGAAAAGGCATGTTGAATTAAAAACAGAGGCCGATGGCCGGATGTTTCCGGTAAGCAATACCTCACAATCAATTATTGATTGCCTGATGAATGAAGTGAACCGATATGATGTGGGTATATTAATGAACAGAGATGCAAAGCAACTAATATTGGAGAATGTGGAACATCCCGATTCTTTCGGGAGACAATGGAAAATTGTATTTGCCAATGATGAAGTGATCCATGCTGATTATGTTTGTATTGCCAGTGGCGGATATCCTAAATCTGCTCAATTTGAATGGCTGAAAAATATTGGGCATACTATTGAAGAACCTGTACCATCTTTATTCACCTTCAACATGCCCGGTAATCCTGTTACAGAGTTAATGGGTATTACTGCAGAGAACGTATCCGTAAAAATAAATGGCACCAAACTAATACAGGAAGGGCCATTGCTAATTACGCATTGGGGAATGAGCGGGCCGGCCATATTAAAATTATCTGCGCAGGGCGCGCGAGAATTAGCCAATAAAAATTATGAGTTTACTATCAGTATAAACTGGGTGCCGACTTATAATGAACAAACACTAAAAGAAAAATTTCAGCAGGTACGTTTTGATATTGCCGCCACAAAAATTGCGAATAGAAATCCATTTGGTGTACCACAAAGATTGTGGCAATATTTAATGCAACAATCAACCATTAATGAAGATATGCGTTG
>DATHHR010000201.1:0-5593 GCA_035317105.1 Ferruginibacter sp.
ATGATCATTCGATCTATGATTATTCTGCCAGCCAGGTTCGTCAGCGTTTTCAAAACATCAGCGCTACAATAGGGTTTAGAAATACGGATATAACCGGTTCGGGAATTAGTTATGACCCAACTATAGCAGTTAATTCTTTTACCAATCAAAATAAATTAACAGAACAAACAGCCATAGCGAATGTGCCATTGGAAATGAAACTGACCGATCAATTTGCATTGAAGCTTGGTTTGAATGCTGATATCACTACTTATTCAACAACAGGCTTTATTCCTGCTATCAAGTTTAATAATAACATTTACCAGGTAGCGCCGGAGGTTGTGTACAGCGGAGCTGTTTTTAATTTGCATGTAGGGTTTACACCTGCCTGGGACAATAATGAAACGAATGTGCTGCCAAATATTTACGGTGAGCTGCCATTAGCTAAGAAAAAGTTTACGATACAAGCGGGCTTTGTCGGCAAATATGATAAAAATACTTACCAAAATCTTTCTGCTATCAATCCATACCTCGCAACTTTTGCAGCAGAACGAAATACCAAGGAAGTAGAAGTATATGGTGGTATTAAAGCAAATATTGCAAAGCATTTTGTTGTAAGCGCTAAAGCAGGTGTTGTACGATTTAATAACCTGCCTTTCTTTATAAATGATACGGCAACAGATTCTAAAGCTTTTTTAATAAGCAATGAAAGCAGTGTGCATGATATGCGCATTCATGGAGAAGCAAGTTATATCAGCGAAGAAAAACTAACGATCACGGCTGGATTTACCACTAACACATACGCGGGCTTTACTGATAATAAAAGAGCCTGGGGTACAGTTCCGTTTGAGCTAAATGCATCTGCACGCTGGCAGGCATTCAAACGTCTATTGTTAAAGAGCGACCTGGTAGCATTTGCAGGCGGCCCATACATTACCAAAGGAGATGCTACAAAAACTTCTGCCGGTGGCGTAGACCTGAGTGCAGGTGCAGAATTTAGTGTTGTTAAAAGAGTAAGTCTTTGGTTGGATGTAAATAATATATTGAATGATAAATACCAACGCTGGAATAATTACCAGGTATATGGAATAAATTTTGTGGGAGGATTGTTAGTAAAATTCTAATGCTCCTTTTCCAACTTTATTGAGCAAAACATACTTTTGATGATAGCTCATTATGGATAACAAATTAATACAAACATCACTTTTTCGGCATAAAAGTTTCAGGTTACCTGGTATAGGTACATTGTCGATCGTTACAAACGCGGCAGAAACGGATTATGTGAACCTAACGATAAAATCTCCTGTGCATACGATCATCTTTACTGAAGATCAGCAAGCCGCCAATCTTTTCAATAAATTTTCCAGCACGAGTGAATTTGTTACAACAAGTTTAGAAGAAACAGGAAGCTTTCATTTGAACGGCGTTGGTACTTTTACAAAGACAGCTGATAAGATCCGTTTTTTGGGTGTTGCGCTGTCACGAGAATTTGTACAGCCGGTAAAAGCAGAAAGAGTATCAAAACATACTGCTCCACAACGTAAAGTAGTAGTGAAAGAAACGCCAATAAAAATTGCTACAGCTCCTGATATAATTGTTGAGGAAACCGTTCTGATCACAAAGAAGAGAAGTTACTGGTGGGTTTGGGCAATTGGTTTAAGCATAGCTGCCGCTGCAATTATTTTTGTGTACTTTTCGCAAAACCCGGGCAGTCTTCCTTCATTTGGTAATAACAATCCAATCAATGCGGCACCTGCCAGCACGGGTATGCACCACGAAATAAAGTAGCGGTTAATTATTAAGGGTTACTTCAAATATTTTTGGCCAGCGCTTTCCTGTTATGTACATTTTTTGAGTGGTACTGTCCCAGGCTATGCCATTTAATACATCTGTTCTTCCTTCAATATATTGCGCAGGTGCGTATTGGTGTATAAGATCCGGCAGACTTATTTTCCCCACTATATGTCCGTTTGCAGGATCGATCTTAATGATATAATCTGTTTGCCACACATTTGCGTAAACATATCCATCAATATATTCCAGTTCATTTATCTGGTCAACCGGGCCAAGATTATCTACCACCTGTAAAGTGCTTATTATTTTAAAATCATCGGGGTTTACAAAATATAAGTTGGATGTGCCGTCACTGATGATCAGATCCGTTCCATTATTGGTCATCCCCCAGCCTTCGTTTGGCCATTGCAAAGTTTTGATCGGTTTATCAATATTATTTTCGTCATATACATTTACAAAATGATTTGTCCATGTTAATTGATAGATCTTTCCTTTAAAGACCTGTATGCCTTCGCCAAAAATATTGGCAGTTCCCATGGTATGTTTTTGCTCTACCTTACCTGTTTTGATATCTTCTACCTGCAATGCAGACGCCTGATAATCGCCCGTACCTTCGTATAATTTACCATCGTGAAACTGCAAGCCTTCAGTAAAAGCACTGGTATCGTGCGGGTACATACCAATAATATTCACCGTAATATTTTTTGGAACCGGAATCCCGGAAGCTGCAGCAGTATCAGTTTGTTGGGCCGGCTGGTTGTTAGAAGCACTATTACAGCTAATGATCGCCACTGCGGCAAGGATCGATAAATATTTTGTCATTAATGATGGATAAGCAACAAAAATAATAAAGTGTTAGATATAAATTGTTAAAATGATGAACGGTAAGATAATTGGCACTTATTATATGTCGAGTGGCTATTTTTGTAGTATAAAACAAACCAATATGAAAAAGATAACGATTGCCTGCCTTCTGTTAACTGCTTTTTATCTCAATGGTAATGCCCAGGGATTTGGAAATTTGCTTAAAAAAGCACAAACTCCATCTTCAGGTAATAGTTCCGGCAATAATAGCGGACTTGGTGCAAACTTAAGTAGCGATGATATTGTAAGCGGTTTAAAAGAGGCATTAAAAGTTGCTGCTGATAATACCGGTAAACAATTATCACAGCAAGATGGTTATTTCGGTAACCCCTCTATAAAAATATTGATGCCGGACGAAGCTAAAAATGTAGAAAAAAAATTGCGCAATTTTGGAATGGGTGGCCAGGTTGATAAAACAATATTATCAATGAACAGGGCCGCTGAAGATGCAGCAAGCGGAATAGGAAATATTTTTCTTGATGCGATCAAACAATTAACCGTAACTGACGGACTGCATATTTTACAAGGAAGCAATACAGCAGCAACTGATTATTTAAAACAAACTACAAGCGAGGCATTAACCGAAAAGTTTAAACCGATCATACAGGCTTCATTAGCTAAGGTACACGCTGATGAATACTGGAGCGATATGTTTACCAATTATAACCGCATACCCGGCGTTACTCCGGTAAATCCTGATCTTGTGGCTTATGTTACGGACAAAGCGCTTGCGGGTTTATTTTATAACATGGGATTAGAAGAGCAAAAGATCCGTAAGGACCCTTCTGCACAGGTGAGCGGAATTTTACAGAAAGTATTTGGTGGCAAATAGTTATTAGTTTAGGGTTTATGGGTTAGAAGTTTAGTGAAGGTTTAGAATTTCAACCTAAACTATAAACCCTCAACTATAAACTAAAAGGAATCAAGTATCTCTTTGCGATAGCGTGTTAACAAAGATGTTTTAGACATAAAGCCAATGTAAATGCCTTTATCAACGATCGGCAATTGGTCTACACCCGTTCTATCAAATTTATCCATGATGCTGTTCAGGTCTTCCGTTAGCTCGATCACTGCTGGTGGTTTTTCCATCAGTTCCTTGGCATATATTTTTTTATTGAGTTCCGATTGAAACAAAATAGATTTGATATTGATCAGCTTAATTATGCCTAACAACTTTCCTTTTTTATCTACAACAGGAAATGTATTACGTTTTGATTCTGTTATGATGCTGGCAAATACCGGCAATAATTGATTTGCATCCAAGGGGTCATAATCTTTTTCGATCAATTCATTTACTTCCAGTTTGCTTAACAAGAATTTATCTTTATCATGCATGTGCACATTACGCTGTGATGCGAGGTTTTTCATTTCCATTGAAACAGGCTCAAATGCTTTTACGATCAGGTAACTGATGGCTGCAACGATCATTAATGGTATCATCAGTTCGTAACCACCTGTGATTTCTGCAATCAAGAAAATACCTGTCAGCGGCGCATACACAACGCCGCTTAATATGCCTGCCATTGCTACAATGGTAAAATTACTGATAGGCACATTTGCTATACCCAATAAATGTAATAAAGTAGCAAAAGCAAAACCGAGATAAGCGCCCACAAATAAAGAGGGTGCAAAATTACCGCCATTGCCACCGCCTCCTATTGTAAATGCAGCAGCAAAAACTTTGAAGAACATCGCCAATGTTACGCCTGCAAATATCAACCACTCGTTTGTAAACAGGTCTTTGATGATACTCTTCTCAAAAATTCTTTCGGGTCTCATGGTAGCCAGGGAAGTGATACTGGTATATCCTTCACCAAATAAAGAGGGAAAGAACAAAATTAGAACGGCTAACAATACTGAACCTATAAGCGCTCTTTTATACTTCAACTTTATTCCTGCCAGCTTATGTTCCAATAGGGTAAACATCTTTGCATAGTAGAGCGAGACAAATCCCGCTAATATGCCTAAAACAATATAGTAAGGAACATTGTTATAATTGAAGGGCTCCTGTAAATTGAAATAAAGCAAAATGCCTTCCTTCAAAATTATTTTTGATAATAATGCACCGGATGCTGCCGCAATAATTAAGGGGATAAATGCATTGATGCTTACATCCATTAAAAATACTTCCAGTGCAAATAGCACACCGGCAATGGGTGCGTTAAAAGCCGCTGCGATACCTCCTGCTACACCGCATGCTAATAACAGCGTTCTTTCTTTGTAAGATAAATAATAAGTGTGTGCAAAATTGCTTCCTATGGCAGCACCTGTTGCAACAATAGGCGACTCAAGTCCTGCAGAGCCTCCACTGCCAACAGTAACAGCGCTTGTAATAACATGAGAGTAGATCTGGCTTAAAGGCAGTATGCTGGATTTTTTTGCAATGGCATAAATTATCTTATCGTTCCCTTTATAAAAATTTCCTTTTAAAATGCGGTTAACAAACCATACCGTAAAAAATATACCAATGGCGGGTAAAAAAACATATAAAAAGGGCCATACCCCACCCTGCGTACTTTGTTCTATCCAACGATGAATATGAAAGGCAAATAATTTTAAGACAATAGCTGCTGACGCAGAAGATAGACCTACAATTACACAAGCGATATGCAGAAACTGCGTTTCAGAAAGTTTTTTGCGAATGCTTACGAGAAAATATCTAACCTGTTTATGAACAAATCCAAACATCTATTTGATATTAATTAAAAGAAGCACAAAGTTACTTGATTTTGTATGAGAAACGAATTTTTAATGGGCTACATATACACTTTAAAACTATCTGTATAGCAAGCTAGGAGCCATTGCGCCATTGCGGGTACTCTATAATTATTGCGGCTAAAAGTACCAAAAAGCCGCCTGCAATTACTTGTAAATTTATCACTTCATGCAATAATAATGCACTGAAAAAAATACCGGCGATAGGTTCAATATTAGCATAGATCCCGGTTTTTGCTAT
>DATHHR010000202.1:0-5968 GCA_035317105.1 Ferruginibacter sp.
ACAGAACCAAATCCTGCAACCATTTATTTAGAAGACAATGCAAAAAGCATTGTAAATAAAGTTGATAGTCCGGATGTAGGTATGTCTTACAGTATGAACCCATACCAGGGTTGCGAGCATGGCTGCATTTATTGCTATGCCCGTAATGCTCATGAATACTGGGGTTACAGTGCAGGACTAGATTTTGAAAGAAAAATAATTGTAAAGAAAAATGCACCTGAGCTCTTAAGAAAATTTTTGATGAACCCAAAATGGGAATGCAAACCGATCTCCTTAAGCGGTAATACGGATTGTTACCAACCAGCAGAACAAAAATTTAAATTAACCCGGCAATTGTTAGAGGTCTGTTTAGAATTTAATCAACCCGTAGGGATGATAACAAAGAACGCCGGTATGTTGCGGGATAAAGACATCTTAATAAAGATGGCAGAAAAAAAACTCATCAGCATTTTGGTATCCATCACTTCATTAGATGAAGAACTGAGAAGAACAATGGAACCCAGGACAACCACAGCCAAACAAAGGTTGCGATTAATAAAAGAGCTAAGCGATGGCGGCGTAAGAATGGGTGTAATGTTAGGACCAATGATCCCGGGTCTGAACGAACATGAAATGCAACGCATCATGAAAGCAGCCGCAGAAAATGGCGCATCCTTTACAGCGTACACTTTTATACGATTGAATGGCGCTATTAAATTGATCTTTCATGATTGGCTGTACAAAAATTTTCCTGATAGAGCGGATAAAGTTTGGCACTCCATAGAAAACAGCCATGATGGAAAAGTAAATGATAGCCGTTGGGGCGTACGTATGCGCGGCGAAGGAAATATTGCGCAAATGGTAGCACAGCAATATAAAAAATATGGAAAGCTATATGGGTTAAATGCAGAGCGTTGGGAATTAGATACGACAAAATTCAAAAGGCCGGGCGAACAGGGAACATTGTTTTGAGGAAAGAAGTTTTATATTGTGGAAAATATAATCCCCTTAAGATGCCTAGAAAACGATTTGACCCCATAATTATCGTTGATAATGACGGTTTGAAATTACCAGATCCTGTTGGAGCATGGTCAGAAAAAAAATACGAATTGGTCGGCGGCTATTGTGACATTTTTAACGATGGGATAAAAAATAAATTTAAAAATAGAGTCTATATAGATTTATTTGCTGGTGCAGGCTTTGCTCCAATAAAAGGGAAAAATAAAATATTAAAAACGTCAGCATTAATTGCTTTATCAATTCCAAATCCATTTACTAAATATATTTTTTGTGAGATGGATCAAGAAAAAATCGATACGCTAGAAAAGAGAGCCCGAAAAGAATTTCCTGACAGGGATATGATTTTTATATGCGGAGATTCAAACAAAACAGTAGATCTTGTAATAAATGAAGTTAAAAAATTGGGGTTGTCTACAATCAGCTTTTGCTTTGTGGACCCATTCTCATTAAATCTTCATTTTGAAACAATTGAAAAATTATCGCAACTCGGAAGAATTGACTTCTTGATATTATTAGCTTTGATGATGAATGCAAATAGAAATTTGCACAACTTTATCGAAGAGGAAAGCAAAACAATTGATCTTTATATAAAGAAATCAAATTGGAGAGAACCCTTTTTAAAAGGCGAAGCAAGGAAAGAAGATTTTATAAAATTTTTAGCAGACACTTATGATCAAAATATGAAGTCGTTAGGATATCTTGTTAAAAATGAAGGATTAAAACCTAAAGTAGATGCTGATGAATTCAATTTATCGTTGTATTATTTAGCTTTTTATTCAAAACATAACTTAGGAAATAAATTTTTTACCGATATTCAAAAATATCGTTTACCACAACAAAAATTATTTTAAATGGCACAATCAAGTATTGAATGGACCGAAATGACTTGGAACCCGACTACGGGTTGCAATAAGATCTCTGCTGGATGCAAGTATTGTTATGCAGAAGTAATGACACGCAGATTGATGGCTATGGGCATTGATAAATATAAAGATGGCTTTAAAATAAGAACACATGTTGACTCTTTGAATATCCCTTATACCTGGAAAAAGCCGAAAATTGTTTTTGTTAATTCTATGAGCGATTTGTTCCATCCTGAAGTTCCGATTGAATTTATTAAGGAAGTATTTGCTGTAATGAATGATAACCCACAACACGTTTTCCAAGTATTAACTAAACGGGGAGATAGATTACTCGAAGTTCACAAACAACTTACATGGACTCACAATATTTGGATGGGAGTTTCCGTAGAAGATAGTAGAGTCACAGATAGAATTGATTTTTTACGAAAAACAAATGCAAAAGTAAAGTTCCTTTCTTGTGAACCCTTAATTGGTCCATTACCAAAAATGAATCTGAAAAAGATTGACTGGGTTATTGTTGGTGGCGAAAGCGGAAGAACGCCAAGACCGATGGAAGCCGATTGGGTTTTAGATATCCAAAATCAATGCACAAAAAGTAAAGTTGCCTTCTTCTTTAAACAATGGGGCGGTACAAACAAAAAGAAAGCGGGTAGGCAATTAAACGGAAAAACATATAGCGAAATGCCTCCTATTGAAAAATTAGAAGAAGTTGAATTTTAGTAATGAAAATCCAGCACGCTAACATACCGGTATTTGCTGTGCGACTGAACAGATACGCCGACACCATTATACTCGCCTAAAAAAATAGTACGGTGTATCAAAGAAGGAACACCATCATCGACCAATAAAGACAAAACGATTTCCAACGCTACGTTGTGGCCATAATCGCAGCACTCGCCATCGAAATATTGTTTCTCTTTGCAGGAAGTTGTTTGTCTTACATGGCCTACATAACCATGAATACCTGACTCAGCGTGGCATTCGGCGCTATTGTAACATTTCTCATCTGGCACTAATAAGTTCAATGGCTGCATCGTAAGCAGCTTTTCAGTTAAAGAATTACAATATTTTCCTTGCAGGTCTTTGCGTTTTTTAAGAACAGTATTTACAAATAAAA
The DNA here is from genome assembly GCA_035317105.1 of Ferruginibacter sp. Taxonomy (GTDB): domain Bacteria; phylum Bacteroidota; class Bacteroidia; order Chitinophagales; family Chitinophagaceae; genus Ferruginibacter. Next base: position 2,980 of record DATHHR010000202.1, read on the forward strand.
CCGGACTACTGCGAACAAGATTGAGAATATAGATCACATCCTTTTCATTCGGACTCATATACACGGCATCGATAGCAGTATTACATTGTGTAAAATTCGAATCAGGATTATTCCATTCAGAAGAATAATTTGCCAGTGGAGAAACGGGATCGGTTTGAGCCTCTGCAGAAATTGACATCAGTAAGATGGCAATGCTAAAAAAATATTTCATTCAAAAATTCTTATTTAAAAAACCTTCCGATCAAAGGCAATTGTGGTAATTCTTTCTTTTCTATAGTTCCTATGAACCATAAGTACATCCATAATAAAATAGTACCGCTTATAAAACTAAATAACCTGCTTCCCCAAAAATGTAATAATCCTACATGGATAAAAAACAATAACACTACGATCAATAAGTAAGCGCTTAATTTTTTCCAGGCATAAGGGATGCGGTATTCTTTTTGTCCCCATACAAATGATATGACCATCATGCTTCCGTAACATAAAAAAGTTGCCCAGGCACAAGCCATAAAACTATAATGCGGAATAAAGAAGTAGTTGATAACAATTGTGATAGCAGCGCCAGCCAATGTAATCCAGGCTCCTGCCATTGTTTTGTGTGATAATTTATACCAGATAGACAAATTGTAATAAATACCTAAAAACATATTAGCCAATAATAAGATAGGCACAACGGCTAAACCAGACCAATATTTAGGACCGATAAAATGTTTCCAGATCGGCAGGTATAAAACCACTACTAAAAACATAATGGTGATCGTTACAACAAAAAACTTCATCACCCTGGCATATACTCTTTGCGGATTTTCACCTTCGGCTTGTTTAAAGAAAAACGGTTCGGCACCCATTCGAAAGGCCTGCACAAATAGTGTGATCAAAATAGATAATTTGTAGCAGGCATTGTAAATACCTACCTGGCTTTCTCTAAGGTCAACGCTACCTGGTAACCACCAGCGTAGCATCAAACGATCAAAAGTTTCATTGATCATTCCACCCATCCCTGCAATGATCAATGGCAGCGAGTAGATCATCATCACACCCCATAATCTTGCATCGAATTTTAACCGGATCTCTGACAGCTCGCGTAATAATAACAATAAGGTTACTGCCGATTGTATAACATTTGCCAATACAACATATACAATAGGATTGGTAGCAGGGTTGTAGACCATTGCCACCACGCTATTATTCAAATGGCGCGGACAATATGCAATAAAGAACCAGGTGAAAAATATATTGATAATGATACCTGCAATTCTTACAAAAGCAAATTTTTTCGGCCGACCTGCTTCTCTCAATTTCGCAAAAGGAATTGTGCTTAATGCATCGAGTGCGATGATGCAAATACTAAGTTGGATGATCTGAGGAAAATCGCTTAAGCCGGTTAGTCTTCCTAAAGCACCTTGATTAAACCAAAGCAATATCGTAAAGAAAGTAGTCGAAAATATCAGCGATAAGGAAGCAGTACTATAGATCGTTCCTCTGTATTCATCTTTTGAAGCAAAGCGGAAATAGGCCGTTTCGAAGCCGTAAGTAAATAAGATATTGAGTATTGGTATAGCAGAATAGATCAAGCCCATTTTACCGTAATCGCTTGTATTCGCTAAGGTATAGGTTAAAAAAGGAGTCAATAAATAGTTGATAAAGCGGGCTGCAATAGAGCTGGCACCGTACCAAATCGTTTGTCCTGCTAATTTTTTTATATTGCTCAATACTACCTGTTTAGAGACAAATTTACTTGTATAATCTTTAATTACTAATTTGTTTGTCGTTTCAATCAAATTATTTTCTAATTTGTATCTTTATCTAAATAATGATCATGAAAAAACTAGCCTTCTTAACAATTGCACTGCTTGCGTACACACACTCTTTTTCTCAGGCAATAGTTACCATTACTGATTATCAAAAATTACAGGAACCCGCTATACAATACGAAATTCCTTATACAGAAGATATCGTTACCCAGGCACTGGAAGATACATTAGAAAAACAGGGCTATAAAGGAACTTCAAAAAGTGGGTTTATGCTTTACCGTGATGTTCATTTAGCAGCGATCGGACCGGATACGTATAATGTTTATTTCAGGATAGATCGCAAAAGCAAGAATGAAAAAGATGCTTCCATCATTACCATGATGATGTCAAAGGATGATATCTTCATCAGCGAAGCAACAGATATGGATATTGTAAATAATGCTAAAACATACATACAAAATTTAAAGCCGGTTGTACAAGCTTATGACCTGGAACAGCAGATCAATTCGCAAACGGATGCGCTAAGAAAAGCAAATAACAAGCTAAATAACCTTGTGAGCGACAGCGTAGATATTGCCAAGAAAGCAGCTAAAATTCAATTGCAGATACAGGATAATATAGCTTCCATGCTTGCTCAAAAAGCAGAAATTGATAAACAAAACATGATACTGCAAACATTGAAAGCGAAAAGGAAATAATTTTAATTAATAATTGATAATTGGTAATTAATAATTTTTTCAATTTATAAGGTTTGCTAATTAAGTATACAGAATCCTGCCGCACAATTATTAATTCTTAATTACTAATTATTAATTTCCTTGGCTAATTCTTAATTTTCTTACGGTTCTCCTTTAGCTCGCCTACTTTCTTCTTTGTATTGATCCTTTTTTCTTTGGCAGCTTTACCCGGTTTGGTAGGCTTTCTTTTTTTAGGTACGATAAGCGCTTTCTCAATAAGTGTATTCATCTTTCTGATCACTTCCTGCTTATTGCCTAACTGAGATCTTTCTGTCTGACTTTTCACTAATAAATAGCCATCCGCATTAATTTTATTGATCAGCTTTTCGGTTAGTAATTTTTTTTGCTGTGCAGAAACCAGCTCTGAGTTGGCGATATCCCAATAGCCTTCTACCATAGTTTCCACTTTGTTTACATTTTGGCCGCCTTTACCTCCGCTACGGGCAGTCTTAAACCATATTTCAGTTGAAATATCCATAATCAAAATTACCTTAT
>DATHHR010000203.1:0-5716 GCA_035317105.1 Ferruginibacter sp.
TCAGTTTGTTTACAAATCACCGGACCATTATAAGACGCAATGGGAAGGAACAGACAACCAGGGACACCCATTAGCGGTTGGAACATATTTCTACATTATCAAAACCACGCCTGATGCGACGCCTATCAGCGGACCGATATCAATACTAAGGTAATAGCATAGATGATTTCGTTTTAATAATTTATCCTGAAGCAATTAAGATACTTAATTGCTTCAGGATTTTTTCTTTCTCAGTAATCTCTCCTGAAAGCAATGTTGTAGAAAAATATCTATTTGATTTAACCGAAATTTGATTGTATTTTGAAAAACTTTTACCATCAACCTGAAGTAATTAATTTAAAATAATCCTTAATTAATATGAGAAAAAAATACTTGTTTATAATAAATTTATTTTGCTGTGTACTATTTCTATCCTCATGTGCTACGGTTTCATATAACCCCTGGATCTCTTTAGACGTTTCTCCAACTACAATTCATAAAACTGTTTTGATTGAAAAGTTTGTTGATAATTCACCGGAAGCTGATCGTAAAAACCCATTTATGGGAATGTCACTTACAAATAAAAAGGCATTAGTAAATGACTATCGATAGATGTTACGAATGCAGTAACAGCCGATTTTTCTAATAATGCGCTCTTTACATCCGTTAGCAGAAAAACCGATAATCCTGATTATACAATTAAGGGTGAGATCGTTAAATTTAAAGGGATAACAAAGATGACCAATTATGGAAAGATCTCATTGTTCTCCTATGTAGGTATTGTTACCTGGCTTTTTCCTGTGCCGCTTAGTGTTAATAAAACCGATGTAGAACTGATATTGTCTGTTTACAATAATAAGGGCGAATTGATAGGAAAGTATTCAGGACAAAACGATACTACACTTCGTTCCAATATGTATAATAATAAGCAAGGAGCAATTTTAGCTGAAACTGATAAATCATTTAGTAAAGCAATTACACAGATAAGAGAGAGTATCTTAAAAGATGCAGCCAAATATAATTAGTATTAGATCTTCAGGATGTTCCTTTGCCTTTGTTGGTATTTCAAATCATGAGCTATCAAATGCAGATGTTGGTGTTGTCGCAAATGTCATAAATTAATTGAGGGTAACAAATAGTTGTAATATTGTGCTATTATTATTTTATATCCCATGTTATTTAACTCTATCGAATTTTTATTATTTCTACCTATTGTTTTTTATCTTTATTGGTTTGTTTTCAATAAAATACTTCGTTACCAAAATATACTGTTACTTATTGCAAGCTATTTTTTTTATGGTTGGTGGAGTTGGAAATTCATGTGCTTATTGGCAATTAGCACTTTTTTAGACTTTTCATATGGTTTCTGGGTAGCATCTTCTAATAAAATAAAAGCGAAGTTATTTCTGTGGCTAAGTATCATTAATAATTTAGGTATCCTTGCCATATTTAAATACTATAATTTTTTTGCAGAGCAATTTAAGCAGGCCTTTGAAAATATTGGTATTCATACCCATCCGGTCATACTTGATATAGCACTTCCCATTGGTATTTCTTTCTATACTTTTCATGGTATGTCATATGTGTTTGATATTTATAATGGGCGACAAAAGCCTGTTGCTAATTTTATTGAGTACGCAGTCTTCGTAAGTTTTTTCCCTCTCCTGGTAGCGGGCCCTATTGAAAGAGCAACCCATCTTTTACCGCAAGTACAGCGGCCAAGAACTTTTGATTACAACCAGGCAGTTGAAGGGTGTCGCTTGATACTTTGGGGCATGTTTAAAAAAGTGGTGATCGCAGACAGCCTGGCTGAAATTGTCAACAATATTTTTATGGGGTATCAGCAAAAAAATGCTTTTGCATTAATTGTTGCCGCCATAGCTTTTAGTTTTCAAATATATTGCGATTTTAGTGGTTATTCTGATATTGCAATAGGTACAGCCAAGTTATTAGGTTTCGAATTGCTGAGTAATTTTAAGTTCCCGTATTTTTCAAGAGATATCGCTGAGTTTTGGAGACGTTGGCACATTTCGCTGTCCTCCTGGTTTAAAGATTACTTGTATATCCCATTAGGAGGATCTAAGAACGGCAAGTGGCAGGCCATAAGAAATGTATTTATCATTTTCCTCGTTAGTGGTTTTTGGCACGGAGCCAGTTGGAAGTATGTTGCATGGGGTTTTGTTCATGCCTGCGCTTTTCTTCCTTTATTACTACTTGGACGTAATAGGAAACATATCTCAACAATTATTGCTTATGATAAACGATGGCCTTCTTTTAAGGAATTGATACAAATGGGATGTACTTTTTTATTTGTGACATTTGCCTGGGTATTTTTTCGGGCAGACAATATAAGTGTTGCTTTAAAATATCTCCAGCGAATAGTTGTAAATACTTTTGAATACCCTAAACAATTTTTATGTTTGCCTGAAGGTAAAACCGCGCTTATTTATATTATTCCATTTATATTATGTGAATGGTATTTACGAAGAGATGAGCGAAAATTGATTGTGCCAGCATATAAAAGCCTGGTATATGTTATTTTAATTGTTATTGTCTTTTTTTACTTCGGCAAAAATAACTCGTTTATATATTTTCAATTCTGATGAAAAAATTTATTAATAAATTATTAGGTATTCTTGTCATTAGTTCATTGGTTGTTATTGTTATAACATATGTCATTTGCTATAACGAAAGCGATCGTTTATTATTTTTAAGTAATTCAGTATCGTACAATGCGAAAGCGGCCCAGGCATCCCGAAGCTCAAAGTTTAAAAATGCAAAATTATTGCTCATTGGTTCTTCAATGACACTTAATAATATTTCTGCTGAATTGTTAGCGGATAGCTTAAAAATACCTACTTATAATTATTCGGCATGGGGGATGAAATTAGATGAACTGGCAGATATAGTACAAGAACAAAATGAATATATCTATACGAATATTTCTTTCCCTGATTTACAAAAAGATGAAATAATAAAAAAATATGGTTATCCTATAAGCCAGAACAAGGGATTGCTTGAATTGAATATGTTAACGGATTTTTCTACATTTAGCGGGCAGGTAAATGAACTTAAAAAATATACCGGTAAAGGATCTTATTTAGAGTATACAAATTTAAAATTTGATTCAAGTGGTTCTGCTCTTTTGCAAAAGGACCACTTTCATATAAATGCAAAAAGATGGAATGAAAAACCAATAACTTTCTCTACAGAAGATGAGGGTAGATTTATTGCATCTATAGAAAAAATAAGAGATAGGAATAAAAAAATAATTATTATAATCTCGTTCTCCCCTTCGAGATCAATTTTTTATAACAAAAGTAACACTGCTAAGATCGATCTTTTTTTTAGCAGAATTAAAGAAAAATATAAAAATATATACTGCTTAGATCATTATGATCTGGCATATTCGGATTCCCTTTTCGTTGACAACTCACATTTTAATGACCAGGGTGCAATCCTATATTCCAGGGTAATTGCAAAAGATATAATTACTCTTTTGCCAGAAAAAATACTTAAACAATGATCATTGTGGTATCTATTGAGGAGATAGGCTTCTTTCAAATTATTCCTTATTGGGAAGAAGAAAAACATCAAATAGTCCGCTATTATTTATAAAAGACTGTTTATTTATTATATCATTTTTTAAATAAACAGTGTAGTCCATATTAGTTATAAAATCCCATATTTCTGATAGCGTATTTCCAAAATTATTTATAGATGCGGGGTGCAAAGCTAAGATGACCTTTGGTTTGTTGATTTTCATTACATTAACTGCTCCTTTTAAAACAGCAAACTCTGCGCCTTCAGCGTCTACTTTTATAAGATCGATCGTTCGTAAATTCAATTCTTTTTTTACATCGTCAATACTTACAAGATCTATAGCTATTGTATATTCTTTATGCTCTTTTCTTTTATTATTTGATAAACTATTAGAATTGTTAGCATCCAATTCAGTTATGTAAAATTCAGCTTTACCTTCTTTGTCTGCTATAGCTTTTTGGATAGGGGTAATAATATCTTTTTTCTTGTTTATGGCAATTGTTTTTTGCAAAAGAACAAATGTAGAAGGAGTAGGTTCAAAAGAAATAACCTTTCCTGTCGGCCCAACTTTTTCTGCCATTATAATTGAAAGTGCTCCTATATGGGCGCCCACATCTATAACGGTCATGCCTTGAAGCAAATAATTATTCAGGAAATTTATGTTATTTAATTCGTAATCACTTCCGAAGTATTTATAGTAGCGGGTTGGTAACCTTAAAGAGAAACCGGACATCTGAACTTTTATACCTTTTCCTAACAAAAGGGTATCCAGAATTTTATAGATCAGTTCTTTCATAATCGAAGCAATATTTAACGATGGAAAATCAAACAAATAATAAGCGGCTAAATTTCTTTATTTAAAAAGTAAGTAAAATTTTAATATAAGAACAACTATTTCTTTCTTAAATACACGCTTATTTGCATTCCCGTATTTGTTATCTGCATATACTTTTTGAAAATTGGGTGGAATATTTTTGGGATAAAAGCAATATCACAAACATGGTGATCGATCCTTTCAATTTTAAAATTCATTTTATCTTCTAATATGGAAAATGATTTCGGACTAAATTCATACAAATGAAAAGGAGAGTGCATAGGGCTTATATTAGTAACGTAATTAGTCCCTCTTATATAATAATAGAAATTTATTAGTTTCGAGATAAAGTAATTGGATGAAGGAACCTCAATATAAATCAGGCCTCCCGGTTTCAACCAGGACAATGCTTTTTTTAAACAAGCAGATGGATGGTATAAATGTTCAAACACTGCTCCAATTGTTATGACATCAAAAGTATTTTCTTCATACTCCATATTTTCTATCATCCCTAATTTTAATCTTTCAGGTTTGATATTCATAACAGCTATTGCTTTTTTATAAAATGGTTCTGATGGCTCAAATCCATACACATCAAAACCTTCTCTTTCTAATGCCAGCATTGCGTGTCCTATACCTGCTCCAATGTCTAAAACTTTCCTTCCTTCTTTATACGGCAAAAGTTTTTTTATAATTGCTATTTCAGATGAAAAATAAACAGGATTACTGATAAAGTAGGCTGGTCTCCAATAATCTTCAGGCGGTATACCATAGTGATCTTGTATATTTTCCGGAACCGGTAGCGGAGAAGAATATATCAATTCACAATTATTACATTTTTTTATTGAAACACTTATCCCGCTTTTATTCTTTGGATTCAGTCCTTGTGACTGATTTAACCTTTGTCCAAGAATGGCATGGTTAGCTGTTGCATTTCCACACATTTCACAATTAATAATTTCTTCGAAAGAATATTTTTTCACCTTTTAAAATCTTATTTAATAAAATTACCAATTATTTATTGGGAAGAAGAAAAATCTCAAATTGAAAGGGGCGTTGCGTAGTGCCAACTCAGTAAATTGCTTAATAATTATTTATTCAACTCTAATTATTTTTTCTCCTGTAGTTGTGTTTATCAAGACATCAACTAATGCTCGTTCATCGGTATAGGGAATAGAATAAATATAAGATAGTTTAACATCTTCTTCTACGAGGTTAATATCTGTTTTATTCAATAGTAAAATGCCGTATTTTTTTAACTGGTTATCAGTGCTATCCAAATGAGCATTTATTTGTTCTTTATTTATTAGAAATTGATTTTGACCAATATTTATCACCGTTTGTGTGTAGTAGATGAACGGTTTTTTATGTTTGGTGTAT
>DATHHR010000204.1:0-6826 GCA_035317105.1 Ferruginibacter sp.
AAATACCTGTTGCAGTATAAGCAGTTATTAGTGCAGCTTGTGTTTGGATTGATCGTTGCGAGCCTTATCCAGCTTATATTTCCGTTCATCACACAAACTATCGTTGATACAGGTATCAAGTACCGTAACCTGAATTTTATATACCTGATGTTATTAGCGCAGTTATTATTGTTCCTGGGTAAAACAAGTGTAGAAATATTGAGGGGGTATATATTGATGCATTTAAGCACGCGCATCAATATCAATCTGCTGTCAGATTTTTTTATAAAATTGATGAGGTTGCCATTGGGATTTTTTGATGTAAAGATGACGGGAGATATTTTACAGCGCATACAGGACCACCAGCGCGTAGAAACTTTTCTTACATCAGGCACATTGAATGTTATTTTTTCTTCGATCAATATCCTGGTGTTTAGTGTGGTATTATTTATTTATAACCCATTGATCTTTGAGGTGTTTGCTGCAGGCAGTGTGCTGTACTTTGTTTGGGTCTTTTTATTTATGAAGCAAAATGCTTTGCTGGATTATAAAAGATTTGATCAGCTATCTCAAAACCAGGAAAAGAACCTGGAATTGATCTATGGTATGCAGGAAATAAAACTGAATAATGCCAGCACAAAAAAAAGATGGCAATGGGAAGATATGCAAGCCAAGCTCTTTAAAATAAATTTAAAAGGCTTACGTATAAAGCAGTTACAAACCAGTGGCGCTTCGCTGATCAATGAATTAAAAAATATCATCGTTTCTTTTTTGGCAGCTAAGCTGGTGATAGAAGGGCATATATCATTGGGCGTAATGTTATCAGTGTCTTACATCATCGGGCAATTAAATGGCCCGATATTACAATTGGTGGAGTTTACAGAGCTATGGCAAAATGCACGTTTAAGTATTGCACGTATCAATGAGATACACAATAAACCTGACGAAGAAAATATACTGGAAGAAAAAATAACAACTATCAAAGATGGAGATATAATATTGAACGATGTTTCTTTTAGTTATATCATTAGTCCGGAGATTAGGCCAACGATCGATAGCATCAATGTAGTAATACCGTATAAAAAAGTAACGGCGATCGTAGGGTCAAGCGGAAGCGGCAAAACAACATTGATGAAATTGTTATTGAAATTTTACGAACCATTGTCCGGCGAGATTTCTATAGCGCAGCAGCCTTTGTCGGATATCTCGCACACGATGTGGCGAAACAAGTGTGGCGCTGTAATGCAGGATGGGTATATATTTAATGATACCATTGCATATAATATCGGGATAGGCGAGGAGGTGATCGATACAAATGCTTTGTTGTATGCTGCTACAATGGCCAACATACAGGATTTTATTTCGGAGCTTCCATTGGGTTACAATACTAAAATAGGACAAAACGGTATGGGCCTGAGTGCCGGACAAAAACAGCGGATATTAATTGCGAGAGCCGTGTATAAAAACCCGGATATATTATTGTTTGATGAAGCAACAAGTGCATTGGATGCAAAAAATGAACGGATCATTATTGAAAACCTTAACCAGTTTTTTAAAGGGAAAACCGTTATCGTAATTGCACATAGATTGAGTACGGTTAAAGATGCAGACAAAATAATTGTAATGGAAAACGGAGAGATCATCGAAGAGGGATCGCACGAAGAGCTGGTTACGCTTCGTAATTCTTATTTCAATTTAGTAAAAAATCAATTGGAGCTTGGCGCTTAATATGGAAAAGTATACAGACAAGGAGATATACCTTACCAATAACGAAGTAAAAGATATTTTAGGTACGCCACCTAAATGGATACTGCGTTGGGGTAACCTGCTGTTGCTTTTAATAATGGTGATCATCATAACAGGTACAATATTTGTAAGACATCCAGAAACAATTGAAGGGAGTATAGAGATCGTACCGGTTAAAAAGATGCTCAATGTTTCCGTTCCTGTTGGCGCCACAATAGATACGGTATTGGTAAAAGACGGGGCGCTGGTAGATCAGGGCGATAGCCTTTTAAAATATTCCAGAGCAAATAACGTTTATAGCCTTGTTGCACCTGCTATGGGCCGTATATCGATTGAACAACTATTGTATAAAGGGGCATTGATCGGCAGGGATAGCCTGGTAATAAACATCGATCCATCCGGCCAGGAGTACATTGTAAAAGGAATTTTTCCGGGAAGATCGATAACTAAAATATATCCGGGACAATCAATAGGGATAGACCTGGACAATTATCCAAAAGAGGATTTTGGGAGTCTAACGGCAACGGTTATAACTAAACCGGTCCCCGATAGCCTGGGAAACGCATTAATACTAATCAAATTAAACAATAATAACACTACCAATTACGACAAAACACTACCAATAAGTACCCTTGCCAGAGGAACTGGTTATACCGTAATTAGCAACCGAAGGCTAATTAGATGGCTTTTATCTAAATAAAAGAACCGGTTTACATGGGGAATAAGCCCGTTTACACAATTAATACGCCACTTGGTGTCTTTTTTTATGCCCAAAAGTGTCTGGCAGCTATGTTTGCACTGTAATCAATCGGAATTAAACAGTCAAACAATATTAAACTCCAAAACTACAAATCATGAAAAAAGTATTGAACCAAAACCAAAAATTGGATTTACAGAAAAAAACTATTAAAAAATTAACAGCTGTAAATATGGCTCAACTAATAGGTGGAGTTAAAAATAACGATCAAAAAAGCACAATGCCGGTTACAGTTCCACCATCTGGAACAAACTAGAAATAACAAATAATCAATATAAATATTATTGCCTGATCCTTAACCCCGGAAAACCAATATTTTTTTGTAATATCATTGTTCGAATAGAGACTCACTCATAGCTTTTGAGGGGTTGCAAAATGAGGACAAATGAAAGTTGCTAAAAAAATATTATTACACACTTTATGCTGGTTGGTGTATTATGCAGTTGTAAATGTCGAAGGACTTATTATCAATTGCACGATCAAATCGATCTTGGCAGGCCTAACTTCCTATGGATTGTTAGCCTGCCTTTTTTATTTTGTAGTTTACTATCTTAACCCTAAATACTTAGTTAAGGGTAGATACTGGGAGTTTTTCACGATCGTTATCCTGTTGCTTTTTGTCTACAATTTTGCCAGGATATACCAGTTAAAGCTGTACGATCATATTTATCCTGAACAAAGATTAACGCATACCTATAACGGCACTGCTGTATCTTTTATAGGGATCTTACCCAGGTCTTTTTATTATTACTGTACAAACATGATCTTATATATTTGTTATGGCCTTTGGATTAATACAAGGGCGCTAAACAAAAGTATCATTGAACAGGGCCAGCTTGCATTGGAACAGGAAAGGCAGTATTCAGTATTGAAAACTGAGAGCATACAAAGCGAACTTACTTTCTTGCAAAACCAGATAAACCCCCATTTTTTATACAACACACTTAATTTATTCTACGCCAAAATGGTTCCTTATAACCTCGACCTGGCCGGAGGGATATTAACTTTATCAGATATAATGCGGTATGCGCTCACCTCTCATTTGCAACACACGGCAGGGAAAAAGACCTTATTAAGCGATGAAATAGGCCATTTGGAAAATGTGATCAAGATAAACCGGCTTAGGTTTCCCAAAAGTATGTACCTGGATTTTGAAGTGAGTGGCGCTGTCGATGGCGTTCATATGCTTCCGTTAGTGCTGATCACTTTTGCCGAAAATATATTTAAACACGGCGCCGTGCATATTTCAGAGTACCCGGCTAAAATAAGATTGTCTGTGGTAGACAAGGTTATTCGATACGAGACCATCAATAAAATAAAAGCGGGGATGAAAGAATCCAGCACAGGAATAGGGCTGGCCAACGTGAAAAAGCGCCTCCAGCATACGTATGGGGATAAATTTAGCCTGGTTACAAGCGATGATGGCGTGTTCTATAAGGTTGAATTAATAATAGATAGTAATATTTAATTACTTTGCAGTAGCTTTTTTAATAATAAACGTAGGAATGATCAATTGTCTTATTGTCGATGATGAATTACATGCCGTAGAATTACTGGAGCATTTTGCTAAACAGGTTCCGGGTTTAAATGTAATTAAAAGCACTACAGATCCTGTAGAAGCACTCCTGTATATTAATGAAGGCCATGATGTTCAATTGATATTTTCTGATATTCAAATGGCAGATGTATCGGGTTTGGATATAGCAAAAGCGGTAAAGGGTAAATGCAAATTGATCTTTGTAACGGCATACACTGAATACGCATTGGAAGGCTATGAAAATGATATCGTAGATTATTTATTAAAGCCGGTTGCCTTTCCTCGTTTTTTAACGGCCGTTCAAAAAGCAGAAAATATGTTGGCGCCAAGAGTACCGGCTAACCAAAATACAGCAGATCATATTTATGTGAAGATGGGCGTAAAAGGAAAGCTGCTTAAAATAAACCTGGTGGATATTGATTATGTTGAAAGCAACGGTAACTACATATATATTTACCACGAAGGAATACGAACATTGGCTAACTCAAGTATGAAAGAGATAGAAAATAAATTGCCCGACTCTATGTTTATCCGTGTACACAAATCCTACATCGTATCGATCGATCGCATAACAGGTATTGAAGGCAACAAGATCTTACTAAAGAAAAATATAAAAGCAGAAATTTTATTGGGCGATACCTATCGCAGTCACTTTTTTGAAAGTGTTAACCGTAAAACATTAGGATAAAATAATTCTAACATTCTCCCAGATACAGAAACTATAAACGCCTTCCCGTCTTCCCGGCAAAATATTTCTTGATCCACCAAAACTGTTTGTAATTTTTTTAGTTTGTAGTCGCTCATAGCCGCTGGGCTGTGTTCCTTCTCCAGCGCTTCTCCAGCGCTGCTTTGGCCGCTGACTAAAATCTGCTTCGCATGATTTTGTCTGACTCGCTTCGCTCGTCACCGCAGCCAAAGAGGCGTTTCCGCAGGAACTGGTAGAATTAGCGAAGTAGTTAATCAGTAATAATTTTATCCTCGCTATCAACTTGAATTAATTAGTTTTCTATATCTGGGGAGTCAGTTTTTCTTATATCAGCAATCAGTTAGTTAAATTTAAAAGCCCCGACACAATTTTGCGTCAGGGCTTTTTAAATAGGGGAGTGTATATTATTAAAATGCGTCTACCTGAATATCATTTCCGTTTTGAGCAAGACTGTATCCTGATGAATGAACGATGGTGTGATTACCGTTGTTCCAAATTATCGTTACATCAATATCAAAGTTCCAGTTGTTAACCGCGTTAGTAGGGATCACGTGTAAATTAATGATACTGTTTGGCAGGTCTTTATCAGAATATTCGCCCTGAACATCAAGGTCTACTTCATTAGTAGTATTCTTATCAAATTTTCCAAATTGCCCGCTTTTTGAAGCGATCATATTGTTTGATGCTGCTTTAAATTGTATATCAAGTCCTGTATCATCGGGCTTGCAGCCAGATGTAGTAGTAAAATCAACTTCAATATGTTGAATCTCTCTATACGGAGCCATTTTTTCTGGAAGGCCTTTTGTAGGAATTGTAGCTAAACAAGCTAATAAAAGTAATAGTCTCATAATACACAATTTTAAGTTAGCTAATGTTGTTTAGTCGTCCCAGTTGTGACTGGTCCTCTATTTTAAACGCGGGGATCTCCTCTTTAGTATGTACGTAGTTTGGTTTTTTTGAGATTTTTTCGCACATCATCCGCAATTGGTTGTTTCTCAATAATAAAAAAGGCTAATTTTAAAGTAGCTGGAATACTATTGAATATAAACGCTTCACTATGCAACATAAAAATCCCATACATCGCTCTTTGATCCTTATAATACTATTTGTACAACTGCTGTTATTATCGGGGTTTTCATCTTTTTCCCAGTTAGAACTTCCTGTTAATACCAAACCCGAAGCGATCAGATCTTTTGTAAAAAAGCAGAGCTTTATTTATGCCATTAAAGATTCTTTACAATTAGGATTAGACCTTTATACCAACGATTCTATACAAACCAATACTAAAAAACCCTGTGTGATCTTTGTTTTTGGCGGCGGCTTTGTAATGGGCAGGCGTGACGCACATATCTATAATACTTATTTCAATAGCCTGGTAGCACATAATTATGATGTAGTATCTATCAGTTATCGCCTGGGTTTAAAGGGCGCAACAAAAGTATCAGCGTTCAATATCAAACCACTGAGGAACGCCATTCAAATGGCAGTGGACGACCTGTTCGATGCAACGGATTGGGTAGTAGCGCACGCAGATAGTCTGAACATAGATACATCTACAATCATTATATCAGGATCAAGCGCAGGAGCAATAGCTGTGTTGCAGGCTGATTTTGAAAGAGCGAACGGAAATCCCGCAGCGAAGAAATTACCGTCGCATTTCAGGTATGCGGCAGTGTTAGCTTATTCCGGTGCCATATTAAGTTATGATGGCCGGTTCAGGTATGTATCGCCACCTGCGCCCACAATGATGTTCTATGGCACAGCCGATAAAATAGTTCCTTATAATAAGATACGTATTTTCAACAGGGGCATGTACGGCTCAAGCTGGATCGCGCGGACCTGCAAAAAACAACACTATCCTTACTATATATACAGGGCAGAAGGGCTCGGACATGAAATGTCTGTATTACCAATGATCAACCAGCTGCCGAGGGTCTACGATTTTTTGGATCAGTATGTACTACAGCATAAACAATTGCAGATCGATATAAGCTACCACGATCCATCCATCAAACCATTGATGACAATGACACCTGCAGAATTGTATAAAAAACTAGGCGGTAAAAAATAATATTGACTTTCTGCAATACTCATATTAGCA
>DATHHR010000205.1:0-9546 GCA_035317105.1 Ferruginibacter sp.
GATCTCTGTAGAAAAATGCTGTGCGAGTTGTAAAGCGATACTTGTTTTACCAACGGCTGTTGGCCCAACAATAACAATGCAGGTCTTATTCATGTAATATTGTTGATTTAATATTGAATATTAGAGATAAAGCATTGAACAAAATATTACATATACAATCTTCAATATTAAATTTATTTAAAATTCTTCGTGTCCGCTTTCTTCACCGTGTTCTTCCTCAGGTGCAGCCTCTTCGCCATCTTCATCCTGTTCGCTAAATCCTTCCAGCATAGCTGCGGCGTTTAGGTCGTACTTTTCTTCTACCTCTGCCAAACGTTTATCGATCAAACCTTTTGTTCCGTATTGAGATGGCCCCACGCCTTCTGAGCGCACATTTTTTGGATACTCGATCTTTTTATCTTCTTCCTTATCTACGTTGATCAATTCGATATTGAACGTCCAGTGTTTGATAAAATCATACTCATAAATAAATTTCTGATTCGGATCTTTTATTTCTGTACCGAGTGCGGTCTCTGACATTATTAAAGGCTCGGCTTTGTATTCCTTATCGGCATACTTTTCTACAGAAATTTCTCTGCCGCGCAACCAGGCATCATTGCTACGAAAAAAAGTAGCCTGGTGCTTATTATCGAATTCATACGCCTTTAATATACTGGCGTGTAAGTCTGCAAATGTTTGCTTATGCCGGATAACGATATCCCGGTAAACGCTATCGTCTTCTTCCCAATAAATTCTGAAACGTAATATTGCCATGGCGCAAAAATACTTTTTTAGTTTTAAATAACAAAGTTGCTGTAAGGTAACAAATTATGTACCCATTTAAATACTTGTAAACCCCAATTCGGTTGCCTTTTTAAGCATAAAAGCGTAAGCGGCGTCATAGTCATTGGGTATAACACCGTCTAATATCGCTTCGCGGATGGCAGTTTTAATATCACCTACCAATCTCCCCGGTGGCAATTTAAATGTTTCCATTATCAGTTCGCCAGTAATAGGTGGCTGCCAGTTCCTCAATTGGTCACTTTCTTCTACTTCAACACAGCGCTTGCGCACCATTTCGAAATTGTCTAAAAACCGTTGTACTTTTTGTTTGTTTTTAGAAGTAATATCAGCTTCGCACAAGGTCATTAATGAATCAATGTCTTCTCCGGCGTCAAACAACAATCTGCGTATAGCCGCATCCGTTATATTATCTTTTGTTAAGCTAATAGGGCGTAAATGCAGCTCTACCATCTTGCGTACAAACTTCATTTTATCGTTTTGCGGCAGTTTTAATTGGGTAAATATTTTTGGCACCATCCTGCCACCTACTACTTCGTGGCCATGAAATGTCCAGCCATGGCCCTCTTCGAATTTTTTAGTAACAGGCTTGGCTATATCATGTAATACCGCAGCCCAGCGCAGCCAAAGGTCATCCGTCTTTTCACAAATATTATCTACTACCTGCAGCGTGTGGTAGAAATTATCTTTATGCCCCTTGCCATCAATATATTCTGCACCGGCAAGATCAACCATTTGCGGAAAAATAATTTTTAGCAACCCGCTTTTATACAGCAGATCAAATCCTATTGAAGGTTTTTTGCATAATAATATTTTGTTCAGCTCATCGGCTATGCGTTCCTTGCTTACGATCTTTATCCTGTTCGCGTTATCGCTAATGGCTGCAAAAGTTTTTTCTTCGATCGTAAAATTTAATTGCGCTGCAAAGCGGATAGCGCGCATCATACGCAAAGGGTCATCACTGAAAGTTTGTGCAGGCGCCAATGGCGTTTGGATATTTTTTAATTCAATATCTTTTACACCGCCGAATGGATCGATCAGGTCACCGAAGTTTTCTTTATTCAAGCTAATGGCCAACGCATTGATCGTAAAATCCCTTCTGTTCTGGTCGTCTTCTAAAGTACCAATTTCAACTTCGGGTTTGCGGCTATCCTGACTATAACTTTCTTTCCTTGCCCCGACAAATTCTATCTCGATATCCTCAATGACGATCTGTGCCGTACCAAAGTTTTTAAAGAAACTAACCGATGAAACAGGGCTAAATTTTTCAGCAACTTTATGTGCCAACGCAATGCCATCTCCTATACAAACAATATCAATATCCTTTGTGTCTCTACCGATGATTGTATCACGCACAAAGCCACCGATGAGATAGCAGGGCACTTGCAGCTCTTCCGCAGCGGCAGCTATCTTTTTTAAAATAATCAGTTCTTTATCAGTGCATTTGATGTACATCGTGTAAAAATAAGCTATAAAAATATACAATAGAAATGTACGATGTACGACGTTTGATGTACGATGTAAAAAATCTTCTCAACATCGTACATCTGACATCGTACATTACTTGGCATTAATCTTGTCCATATAGGTATCTACCAAAAACTAACAGAATTCACTGTGTGTTTTGACATTTTGACTATTTATTGAGATAATTATGGATAAGAAGTTTTTTTTGCAGGGAACAGAAGAGGAAATGGAGTTTATGCCGATCATGCCCTTGAACGAGGATTCCGCTGAAGACAACGATACACAGGTAATTCCCGACGAATTACCGCTGCTTCCGCTAAGAAATACAGTGCTGTTTCCGGGTGTAGTTTTACCTATAACCGTTGGTAGAGATAAGAGCATAAAAGCCGTAAGTGACGCTTATAAGGCTGACAAATTGATAGGTGTAATAGCGCAAAAAGACAGTAGTGTTGAAGAACCTACGGTCAGCGACCTGGAAGAAATTGGAACGGTTGCAAAAATTGCCAAACTGATAAAAATGCCGGATGGGGGCACAACGATCATCATCCAGGGTAAAAAGCGTTTTAAAGTAGAAGAGATCACTTCCGAAGATCCTTACTTTAAAGCCAAAATAAAAACGCTTGAAGAAGAAGTTTTAAAAGATGATAAAGATTTCAATGCGATGGTTGGCAGCATCAAGGACCTTGCTTCGCAGATCATTACTTTATCCCCCAATCTTCCCAGCGAAGCTGCGATCATTTTACGCAATATTGAGAATCCGTCTTTTCTGATACATTTTGTTAGCAGCAATTTAAACAGCGATATCAAAGAAAAACAAAGTCTGCTCGTTATTAATAATATTAAAGCACGTGCCGAATTATTAATGAACCTGATGCAAACGGAATTGCAATACACGGAATTAAAAAATAAAGTAACCAACAAGACAAGAGCTGAATTAGACAAACAGCAGCGTGAATATTTTTTGCAACAGCAAATGAAAGCCATCAAGGAAGAATTGGGTGGCGATAATATTGCTGAAGTAAAAGAGATGCTAAAAAAAGCCGAAGGCAAAAAATGGCCCAAAGCTGCCAAAGAAATGTTTACCAAAGGCGCAGAAAAATTAGAAAGGATGCATCCCAGCACGCCTGATTATTCTGTGGTATACAATCACCTTGACCTAATGCTTGACCTACCCTGGGATGAGATCACTGCCGATCAATACGATCTGAAGAAAGCAAAAAAAATATTGGATCATGACCATTACGGCATGCACAAAATAAAAGAAAGGATACTGGAATACCTAGCCGTGTTGAAACTAAAGGGCGATATGAAGAGCCCCATCTTATGTTTTGTCGGCCCGCCGGGGATCGGTAAAACGAGTTTGGGTAAAAGCATTGCCAACGCGGTTAACAGAAAATATGTAAGGGTTAGTTTGGGTGGTTTGCATGATGAAAGCGAGATACGCGGGCATCGTAAAACCTATATCGGCGCTATGCCGGGAAGGATCATACAATCTATCCGTAAAGTAAAATCAAGTAACCCTGTAATGATATTGGATGAAATAGATAAAGTGGGTAATGACCAGCGTGGCGATCCTTCTTCTGCTTTATTAGAAGTGTTGGATCCTGAACAGAACAATAATTTTTACGATAATTATCTGGAGCTGGAGTATGACCTGAGCAAAGTGTTATTTATCGCGACAGCAAATAATATCAATAATATTCAACCGGCATTACGTGATCGTTTAGAGATCATTGACCTCAGTGGTTATGCCATTGAAGAAAAAGTAGAGATCGCCAAACAACATTTATTGCCAAAACAAAAAGAAGCGCATGGCTTAAAAGATGTGAACATAAAAGTAAGTGATGCCGTACTGGAAAAAATAATTGAAGATCATACAAGAGAAAGTGGCGTTAGAGAATTAGACAGGCAGCTGGCTGGCGTAATGCGTAACCTTGCTAAACAATACGCACTTAAAAATAAATTAAAGCCAACCGTAACACAGGCTGATGTACAAAAAATATTAGGTAAGCCAAGGTACAGCAACGAAATGTACAAGATCGCGAATATGGCGGGCGTAGCCGTTGGCCTGGCATGGACCTATGTTGGTGGCGATATTTTATTTATTGAAAGTTTATTAAGCGATGGCAAAGGTGAATTAAAGTTAACAGGTAACTTAGGCAATGTGATGAAAGAAAGTGCTATCACCGGCTATACCTGGTTGCAAGCCAATGCAAAAAAACTAAATATTGATCCGGAGATATTTCATAAAAAGAATGTACATATCCATATTCCTGAAGGTGCAACGCCAAAAGACGGACCGAGTGCAGGTATTACCATGACAACCGCTTTAGCTAGCGCCTATACCGGAAGAAAGCTAAAGCCATACTTAGCCATGACAGGCGAAATGACCTTACGCGGACAAGTATTGCCGGTTGGAGGAATTAAAGAAAAAGTATTGGCAGCAAAACGTGCAGGCTTAAAAGAGATCATCATGTGCTGGCAAAATGAAAAAGATATTGATGAGATCAATCACCTTTATATCAAGGGCATTAAGTTTCATTATGTGAAAACGATGCAACAGGTGCTGGATATAGCGCTTAGTTAGACTTTTCAAAATTTGGGTTTAAGGAATTGGATATTTGTTGTCGGATAAGCGTGGTATAAAAAATCCTTTGATGCAATTTGGATTACGAATGCAAATTTGTATGTGATTTTTTTTGTGAAAACCAGCGCCTTCATAAACTTGTCCTCCTTCGACAAAAAGCCCTCTAGCGGAATCAAAAGGATTTAATTTATTCTTTTTTCTTTGTAAATGCAGGTTTTCTATCACAGCACAATCAAGATCCCTCATTAGTAAATCCTGAGACCCTTTTGCATCTCGGTTGACAGGCATTTTTATATCCAATGTTTTGAAAGAATCAAGCAATGTTCCATGTGACTCCTGAATTAACTTTATGTATTCTCCATCCATTAAATCTAAACAGAAACCTAAATCAATCACTGCTCCAATTACGGAAGGAACTTTTACTACAGGACTGTTTCTTCTTGGACTTAAGTGCAACTCAGTCGCAAAATCCAGGGCTCTTTGTTGATTATTTTCCCAAAAATACATTCCATTACCTAACCAATCATAAGGATTTTTTTTGAAAGTAAGCATGGATTTATGTGAGACGACATCATCTCGCACTTGTTCATCACAGCCATGAAAGGCTATAGTTAAACCAGGCTTTGCAGGATACATTAAGGGTGGATAGTAGGAGTAAATGATTTTTTTAAATTGCCCTTAGGAGTAAGCATTCCAAGCTCATTTAAAAGTTTTCTTGCAGCAACTTTTGAGGAACGCACCTTGGTACGTTGCACTCGTAAAATTGTTTTAAATTCTTTTAACTCTTTTTCTGACATACTCTAAGGTAATAAATATATTTATCATACCAAATTAATTCCCAACCATCTCTTTTGCATTAGCGAGTGCGGCAGCAGTGGGTTTCTCCCCACTAAGCATATGTGCTATTGCTGTAATACGCTCATCACCAAATAATTGCCGAATGGATGTCGCGATCTTATCCCCTTTAATTTCTTTGTACACAAAATAATGCGCATCTGCTTTTGCGGCAATCTGCGGTTGGTGTGTGATAGATATTAATTGGTGAGAGGCAGATAATTCTTTCATGATCAATCCTACCTGTTTAGCTGCTTCGCCGCTGATACCGGTATCTATCTCATCAAATATCAATGTAGGTAATTGTAGCTTTTTTGCAACCAATGATTTGATGCAAAGCATTAGCCTGCTTAACTCACCACCACTCGCTACTTTACGCAATGGCTCAAAGCGGTTGCTTTTATTGGCATCAAATAAAAACTCAATGGTATCGGCGCCGAAACTATTTAAAGCGCCTGGCGTTACCTGAATTTTAATTTGTGCATTGGGCATACCCACCTGCGCTAATAAAGCATTTACTTGTTTAGCAAAAGGCTCTGTTGCTTTTTTTCTGTTGTTTGATATTGTTGTGGCTAATTTTTCTGCCTGCTGTAATAATTGCGCGACTTCTTTTTCTTTCGTAGCGATCGTTTCCGTGATATTAAATATCGCGGTCAGTTTTTCCTGTAATGAATCTTTTATTGCCAATAATTCATTCGTTGTATTTACACCGTGTTTCTTTAATAATTTATAGCCAAGCGCCATTTTATCATTTACGATCTGGATGCGTTCAGCGCTGTATTTTACACCATCATTGATCCTTTCCAGTTCATCGGCAATATCCTGCAGCTCAACCTGTGAGCTTAGTAAACGTTTTGCAAGATCAGGAATATCAGTATGGTATTGTTCCAGTGAACGAAGCTTATTGCTTAACACTTTTAATTGCTGAACGATCGGCTGTTCTGTTTCTTTCAACTCGCCGTAAATACCGCCTAGCTCCTGCTTTACACTTTCTGCATTACTTAATAATTTTATTTCAGCATCCAGCTCTTCGAGTTCGTTTTCTTTTAAAGCCGCTTCTTCCAGTTCATCAAATTGAAACTTATTATAATCAAGCTCTTTATTGGCATTGGATTGTTCCAGTTGTAATGCTTCCAGCTCTTTTTTAGTCTTGCTGTATTTACTAAATACACTACCGTATTCCTGTACCAATTCAGCGTTTCCGGCTAATGCATCTAACACTTCTCTTTGAAAATCATTATCGCCCAATTCTACTGTATCAAATTGTTGGTGCAGGTCAACCAACATAGAACTCAACTCTTTTAGCTGGTTCAAATTAACCGGTGTATCATTAATGAATGCGCGGGATTTCCCATTGGCCGCTATCTCTCTTCGTACGATCACTTCGCTATCAGCTTCCAGGTCATTTGCAATAAAAAAATCTTTTATTGCTTTGCTTTTTGCAGCTCCAAAAAAGCCTTCCACCACGCATTTTTTATCTTTGGCTGATAATACACTGCTATCGGCTCTTTCGCCCAAGACAAGGCTCAGTGCGCCTACCAGGATACTTTTACCGGCACCTGTTTCACCGGTGATGATATTAAGCTTAGCCGAAAAATCAATGCTTATTTCGTCTATGATCGCGTAATTCTGTATGTGTAATTTCTGAAGCATTTGAATTATTTTAAATGCTGAATTTTAGATGTTGAATGAAAGAATATCAAACTTTAAAGTAAACTATTTTGGGCGGAAAATAAAAAATGTTGAATGAAAACATTCAACATTTAAAATTCAAAATCTATAATAGGGAATATTATTTCACTTCAATAGTATCGTTCAAATCGTTGTCAACAAGGATACGTCCGCAGTTTTCGCAAACGATCACTTTTTTACGCAATTTGATCTCACTTTGTTTTTGAGGAGGGATGGCATGAAAACAACCACCGCAGCTATCTCTTTCTACCGGAACAACCGCCAAACCATTGCGGTAATTCTTACGGATACGATCGTAGCTCATCAATAACCTTTCATCAACATGGCTTCTTGCTTCTTTCGCTTCCTTATTATATTGTTTTTCTTCTTTTTCAGTTTCAGCGATGATCTTTTCCAATTCAGCTTTTTTACCGCTAAGGTTAGCTTCTTTGGTAGCCACTGCTTTTTTAGCAGATTCTAATTGTTTTGCTTTTTCACCGATATCATCCGTTGCATCTTTGATATGCTTTTCGCTAAGCTTCACTTCTAAGGTCTGCATTTCGATCTCTTTATTGATCGCTTCAAACTCACGGTTGTTCTTAACGTTATCGCTTTGCTTTTCATATTTCTTAACCAATGCTTCTGCTTCTTTTATTGCTTCTTTTTTTGTAGCGATAAATTCCTGCATACCATTGATCTCTTCTTCTACACGTGTTTGACGAGCATGTAAACCTTCGATCTCATCTTCAAGGTCTTTTACTTCAATTGGCAATTCACCTTTTAGGATTGAAATTTCATCCAATTTGCTATCAACTTTTTGTAACAAAACCAGTGAACTTAATTTTTCTTCAACAGAGAAATCTTTTGTGACTGCCATATGTATTTATTTGTAGGTTTTAATTAGAAATAGTGAACAGGATTAGTTACGACACCTGTTTTAAGGACGGCAAAGTTAAGGAATTTTTCGCTTAAAATAGCAAATAATAGGTCTATTGTGAATTGTTCGCTCTCATAGTGCCCGATATCGGCAATGACCAGCTTTCCGTTAGCGTCGAAGAATTCGTGGTATTTTACGTCTCCCGTTACATAAAAATCAGCCCCAGCAGCTATTGCAGCCCCTGTTAAAAAGCTCCCCGAACCGCCGCAAAGGGCCACTTTTTGCACCATTTTACCCGTTAAAGGAGTATGGCGGATAACAGAAAGGGTAAAGGCTTTTTTGAGCAAATGCAGGAAATCAGCCTCTGAAATGGGTTTTTCAAGCTGTCCGACCAGTCCGCTCCCTATATTTTGGTACAAATTATCTAAAGAGATCACATCATAAGCTACTTCCTCGTAAGGATGGGCTGACATCATTGCCTTAATAACCTCATTTTCCAGCCACCCGGGAAAAACCAGCTCTACCCTTGTTTCTTTTTCAGTATGTCTTTCGCCTGGTTTGCCCACATAAGGCGTTGTCTTCTCGTTCCCTTTAAAAGTTCCTTCCCCGGGTACCGTAAAACTGCATTCACTATAATTGCCTACGTTTCCGCCTCCGGCAGAAAAAATAGCATCACGGACCACTTCGAGTTTTTCTGTTGGTACAAATGTTACCAGTTTTTTTAGAATATCTTTTTTAGGCTGCAGTATTCTCCTGTCTATCAAACCAAGTTTATCTGCAATGGCACCATTGACACCATTCAATACATTATCCAAATTGGTATGGATGGCATAAATGGCAATATCATTTTTGATAGCCGTGATGATCGTCTTCTCTACATAATCTTTACCGGTGATCTTTTTCAACCCGCCAAAAACAATGGGATGGTGCGCAACGATCAGGTTACATTTTTTTGCAATGGCTTCTTTTACCACATCTTCCGTTGCATCCAAAGCTGTGATAATTCCGGTGCAGTCCCACTGCGCATTGCCCGTTATCAACCCTGCATTATCATAACTCTCTTGTAAGCTAAGCGGAGCGATCGTTTCCAAATAAGAAGTGATATCCTGGATTTTCATTGGATAAAGATAATAAGTATGTTTGATGTACGACGTTGGATGTACGATGTAAAAACAAATTTAAATACATCAAACATCGTACATCCAACATCGTACATCATTTCTTATCTTCATACCATGAGACTATTTGCGGCCCTTGTTCTATCGCTGTTTTTTTTGCACGCAACGGCGCAAAAAAAATCAGCGTTTGTCAGTGGCCGCGTGGTAGACGA
>DATHHR010000206.1:0-2027 GCA_035317105.1 Ferruginibacter sp.
ACAAGGTATTAAGTAGGCAGTTATCCCTTATGACTATAGATTAACAGCATTTTATTTTTACGTACTTCCAAAATGTATTATCATTTGAACATAAGATTAAATAAAAAATTAATCGTATGAGGGAAACAATTCAGAAATCACCGAAAAACACAAGTCCTGCAATGGAAATTTCTCATAAGTTAGCTTTGATTGATAAACTGCTCAGAGATGGGTACGATACCACCATTAAATATTTGAATGATGAAGACAAATCTTTTTTATCAGGAATAAAAAATAGTAATCTTCAAAATGAAATGCTTAAATGGGAACAAAGGTTGTATGCTTTAAAGTAACCCCTTTTTTCTTTTATAATTGTCTAGTCCTGAAATAGCGATACACAAAAAAACATCGTTATGGCAGAAGGAACAAATTATGCAAGGCGCAAACAGAGTGATTACAGTATTGCCCTAAAACTTCAGATCGTCAAAGAAGTCGAGCAAGGGAAAGTATCGGTCAGTGGCGCCCAACGCCAGTATGGTATCCAAGGCCGGTCAACAGTGGTCAATTGGCTTAGGAAATATGGTAATTTTGATTGGGAAAACCAAACGCCATCCAACATGCCCAAAAGCCCAGAGCAGAGGATCATGGAGTTGGAAGCCAAGATTAAGCTACTGGAGAAACAGAAGTCATTCCTGGAACAACAAGCCCATGTATCAGACAGCAAAGCGATCATTTTTGACATGATGATCGATCTTGCGGAGAAAGAATATCAAATTGACATAAGAAAAAACTCACCTCCCGGACAATCGAACGATTTACCAAAGAGCAAGACCAAACATTAGTGTTTGCCTGTCATTTGTTCGGGATAAACAGACAGGTTTATTACCGCAGTTTAAGGCGCAAAGCAGGCCGGCAATCCAAGGCTGCGCAGGTGGTGGAGATGATAGCTCAGACAAGGGTGGCTATGCCCAGGATAGGCGCAAGGAAGCTCTATTACCTGCTTCTGGATAAGCTGCAGGCGCTGAAGATAGGCAGGGATAAGTTCTTTGGCATACTGAGGGCCAACCACTTACTGGTTGAGGCCAGGCGTAGCTACCATGTTACAACCGACTCGCATCATAGGTTCAGGAAACATAAAAACCTGATTCTTGAAATGTCTATTCTCCAACCAGAACAGGTCTGGGTGTCGGACATAACCTACATCGGAAAGCGGGAAAAACCGTGCTATTTAAGTTTGGTTACCGATGCTTATTCCAAGAAGATAATGGGATATTACGTTGCCGACAATATGAATACAGAAAGCAGTGTAATGGCTTTAAAAATGGCTGTCAAAAACAGACAAAATGAGGCATCCCCGTTGATCCATCATTCAGACAGGGGCGTACAGTATTGCTCTGACTGTTATCAAAAAATACTGCTTAAAAACAAGATTCAGTGCAGTATGACCAATAACGGAGACCCATATGAAAATGCCGTTGCGGAACGAATAAACGGCATATTAAAGCAGGAATTTTTCATTGATACTTATCATGCAGATATCAATATTATGAGGAAAATCGTGAACGAAGCCGTTAGTATTTACAATAACCAAAGACCACATTATTCCAATTACATGCTAACGCCAAAACAA
The DNA here is from genome assembly GCA_035317105.1 of Ferruginibacter sp. GTDB lineage: Bacteria > Bacteroidota > Bacteroidia > Chitinophagales > Chitinophagaceae > Ferruginibacter. The sequence continues at coordinate 1,610 of DATHHR010000206.1, forward strand.
ATGCACAACCAAAGTGAAATACAAATAAGGACTTATAAACGAAAAAACAGTAGCAGGAATGAACCTACTACTGTCTAATTCATCTACTTTTATTCTTTAATAATCTGTATCGCTTCTTCAGGACGGGTCAAAATGCAGGCATTTTACCCAAACGATAAAATTATTATCCCGGTTACCTAACATTTTGGTCTCTTCAAACGTCATATAGGCGGGGTTATTCAAAAACAAGAAGGAACACTCCCGTTTTCTACAAGATCAATTCAATTAAAAAACCAAAAACGGTTTATGAAAAAATTTTTTGCGCTTTGTACGCTTTCAATGTTGTTTTCCTATGCATCGTTCGCGATTTATCCAATGACTCCATCTTCCGGAGGGGCATGTATTGGGTACTCCCTTTACCTTCGTGATAGCCTTAGCC
>DATHHR010000207.1:0-8874 GCA_035317105.1 Ferruginibacter sp.
CAATACATTGCTACATCTAAATTCATACAGATAGATCCTGAAGACAAAATCTCTGTAAAAAAAGTAAGGTATAGAACGGTGGGTGATATGACTTGTACTGCTGCGGTAGAATCAAGTGCATCAACATTAGATGATATCATCACAGAAATTATAGCCACCAAAACCAGCGAACGCGGCGAGACAAGAATTGATGACAGGGTAAGCGAAGCGGCAATGGAAGACAGAAAGAAGAACGGGTATTTTTAGCCCCCATCCCCTAAAGGGGTGCAAGGCAAAAGTTTATAATGGAACAATGATTTTTAACCATTAGTATTTTATAATAAATACTAATACAAACCAGTTTCCCCCTTTAGGGGACAGGGGCATGGATATTTTAAGATTTATAACTGCAGGAAGTGTTGATGACGGAAAAAGCACATTGATCGGACGTTTATTGTACGATAGCAAATCTATCATGATCGATCATCTGGAAGCGATAGAAAAACAAAGTAAAAATAAAGAAGACGGAGAAATTGACCTGGCTTTGTTAACTGACGGACTTCGTGCAGAAAGAGAACAAGGTATCACTATTGATGTGGCGTATAAATATTTCTCTACGCCAAAGCGTAAATTCATTATTGCTGATGCTCCGGGGCATATTCAATACACGCGTAACATGGTTACCGGTGCATCGAACTCAGACCTGGCAATAATATTGGTTGATGCAAGACATGGAGTGATCGAACAAACTCGCCGCCATTCTATTATTGCTTCTTTATTAAATATCCCGCACGTAATTGTAGCGATCAATAAAATGGATCTTGTTGAATATTCTCAGGATGTCTATAATAATATTGTGATCGATTATGCAAAAGTTGCAGAAACATTAGGATTGAAAGATATTACCTACATACCTATCAGCGCATTGAACGGTGATAATATTGTAGACAAGTCAGATAAATATCCTTGGTACGAAGGAAGATCATTATTAGATATTTTAGAAAACGTAGAGTTAACGAATGATATCAATTATGACGATCCGAGATTTCCTGTACAATATGTAATTCGTCCGCAAACGGAAGACCTGCACGATTATCGCGGCTACGCCGGAAAAGTGATCAGCGGTGTTTATAAAGTAGGCGATAAAGTAGTAGTACAACCTGCAGGAATTGAAAGTACGATCAGTACTATTGAAATTGCCGGTAAAGAAGTGGCGGAAGCATTTGCACCACAAAGTGCGATCCTTCATTTAAAAGATAAAATTGATATCAGCCGTGGTGATATCATCGTCAATAAAAATAACCAGCCTAAAGTTGAGAATGAAATTGAAGTATTACTGTGTTGGATGGCTAACAAACCATTAGTGGTTGGCAGTAAATATTTATTACAAATCAACAGCAGGGTAGTAAGAGCGGTGATAAAAGATATTGAATACAAACTCAATGTAAATTCTTTGGAAAAAGAACCGGCTCCTGACCAGGCATCATTAAACGATATTATTAAGGCAACTATAAAAACAGCTTCACCTATTCCTTTCGATTCTTACAAAAAATTAAGAGTGAACGGTGGTGCCATATTAATTGATGAAACAAGCAATGTTACTGTCGGCGCTTGTATGATTCAGTAATGTTGTGTTGAGTTTTAAATTTTGAATGTTGAATGCAACATCACTATTATTAATTCAACATACAAAATTCAATATTTAAAATAATAACATGAGCACAACATCATTTATAAAAGACCTGTACGCACAGCATTTAAAAGGTGATACTACATTTCCTGATAAAGAGCTAGCCAAAGAATTCATTGATTCATTCTTTGAATTTTTATTTATCCCTAACAAACAAAGAAAGCATGCGGTAGCTGACCTTGAAAAAGAATTCGAATCTTTTAAAAGTCATTTATCTACTTTGATCTATGATGTTGTAGGGGATGGCGATAAAACACAAAAATTCACCGATACATTTTTTGTAGCAACGCCTACGATCTATACCTCTTTATTAAAAGATGCAGAAGCCGTATTGAAATTCGATCCTGCTGCCAGATCAATTGAAGAAGTGTTGGTAGCTTATCCGGGATTTTATGCAACAGCCGTATACCGTTTCTCTCACCAGTTATGGATACAAGGCGTAAAAATATTACCAAGAATGTTCTCTGAATATGCGCATAGCAAAACAGGCATCGATATTCATCCCGGTGCAGTAATTGGCGAATCATTTTTTATTGATCATGGAACGGGTATCGTAATTGGCGAAACAGCGATCATTGGTAAAAATGCAAAAATATACCAGGGTGTAACCTTAGGGGCATTAAGCGTAAGTAAAGTGCAGAAACAAACACAAAGGCATCCGACTATTGAAGATAATGTGATCATTTATTCAGGTGCAACAATTTTGGGTGGTGATACCGTAATTGGTCACGATAGTGTAATTGGCGGTAATGTTTGGCTTACAAACAGTGTGCTACCCAATTCAATCGTATACCATAAAAGTGAAATAACAATCAGAGATAAAAATCCTTTGCCGGAAGCATTGAATTTTGTGATCTAAACTTTGTCTAAACCAACTTAAAATAATATTCTTCAATGAAAGCAGATAACATTTTACAAACCATCGGCAATACACCGCATGTACGCATCAATAATTTATTCGGAAAAGGTCCGGAAGTTTGGATCAAATTAGAAAAAACAAATCCGGGCGCAAGTATCAAAGATCGTATTGCTTTGTCAATGATCGAAGATGCAGAAGCAAAAGGTTTGTTGAAAAAGAATAGTGTGATTATTGAGCCCACTTCAGGTAACACCGGTATTGGTCTGGCATTGGTTGCTGCGGTAAAAGGATATAAAATAATCCTTGTAATGCCCGAAAGTATGAGCATTGAACGCAGAAGACTGATGGCCTTATACGGAGCTGAATTTGTTTTAACACCACGCGAAAAAGGAATGAAAGGTGCGATAGAAAAAGCAGGCGAATTAGTAGCTTCAACACCACATGCCTGGATGCCACAACAATTTGATAATCCTGCCAACGTAGCGGTACATAGAAAAACAACTGCAAAAGAAATATTGAAAGATTTTCCGGATGGGTTGGATTATTTGATCACAGGTGTTGGTACAGGCGGACATATTACAGGTGTTGCTGAAATTTTAAAAGCAAAATGGCCAAAATTAAAAGTGTTTGCTGTTGAACCTGAATTATCTCCGGTGATCAGTGGCGGCGCTCCCGGCCCGCATCCTTTGCAGGGTATTGGCGCAGGGTTTATTCCATCTATATTAAATAGAGATATTTTAGACGGCGTGATACAAGTGAGTAAAGACGAAGCGTTTTCATACGCTCAACGCATCGCAAAAGAAGAAGGTATTTTAGTAGGTATTTCTACAGGTGCTTCATTAGCCGCTGTTGCAAAAAAACTAAAAGACATTCCTAAAAAATCAAGGGTACTAACATTTAATTACGATACTGGAGAAAGGTATCTTTCTATTGAAGGACTTTTCTAAATAATTAATAATTAAAAATTAGTAATTAATAATGTTTTCAATTAATAAGTTTCTTTTGAATAGGAGAAATTATTAATTCTTAATTACTAATTATTAATTAAAATAAGAATGACGACAACCAACACAAATACAAAAGGCAAAGTAATTCTGGTAGGCGCAGGTCCCGGTGATCCTGAACTTATTACGATGAAGGCTGTGCGTTATTTGCAACAGGCAGATATTGTATTGACGGATAGATTAGTGAGTACAGATATTATTAAGCAATACGTAAAAGAAGCGGCAGAAGTGATCTATGTTGGTAAGCAATGCCGCAGAGGTTATTCAACACCACAGGAAAGTATCAACTCCTATTTGGTAGAATACGCTAACCAGGGAAAATTAGTAGTGCGCTTGAAAGGCGGCGATGTATCTATCTTCTCTAATATTTTAGATGAATTGGAAACATTAGTGGCCAATGAAATTGAATACGAAATAGTTCCCGGTGTTACGGCAGCATTAGGCGCCGCTGCATATGCAGGCATTCCGTTAACGGCAAGAGAGCATTCAACAGCCGTTCGTTTTCTTACTTTATACAAATCTGATATTGTTACAGCTGCATACTGGAAAGAACTGGCGGCTACTACTGATACATTGGTATTTTATATGTCGAGCGAAACGTTGGGTAGTGTTGTTGAGAACTTGGTAAAAAATAATATTGCAGCCGATAAATTATTAGCGGTGGTTGAACAGGCCACTACACCATTACAAACGGTTCATGTAACAAGTCTGTATGATTACGCCACCACATTAAAAGGACAAACATTTATTTCTCCTTCATTAGTGATCATTGGTAAAGTGGTGCAGCTGCATGAAAAATTTGCATGGCTGGCAAATAGCGGGAGTAAAGAACATTATTTTAAGCCTGTCGGAAAAATAGAAAGCGCTACAAAAGAACAAGCAAAAAAAGCTTCATAAAAAACTAACTGAACTAACAAACAAAAAAGGACGATGTTATCTGAATCAAAATTAAAAGCCATTAAGGATTTTATCAGCTCATTAAATAAAGACGAGCAGATATGGGCCAGCGGCTATTTAAACGGCATTGTATTTAATTCCGGCGAAACAACTGCAGCAGTAGCAGGTACGAGCGCTGATGTAAAACCATTGGTAAGCAAGATCACTATTGTGTATGGTACAGAAACAGGCAATTCAAAAAAACTTTCTACAGAATTTGCCGGCAAGGCAAAAAAAGTTGGCATTAATGCCAAAGTGATTGCCATGGATCAGTACCGGTTGACTGATCTTCTGAAAGAAGAATATTTTTTGGTTGTCGTTGCTACACATGGCGAAGGCGAACCGCCTGAAGCAGCCAAAAAATTCTACGATCATGTGATGCAGGATAATACTAAACTGGATAAATTAAAATTCAGTGTGCTGGCATTAGGCGATACATCCTATCCACTGTTTTGTCAGACAGGAGAAGATATTGATAAAAAATTTGAAACAGTTGGCGCTAAAAGAATTGCACCATTACAAAAATGTGATGTTGAGTTTGAAGAAGATGCCAACAAATGGTTTGGCGCCGTAATGGCTGCTTTGACAAGTAGCAGCACACCTGCAACACAGGTAACTACTTCTGCAGCAGCTGGCCATGGCGCAGCTTCTGTTAAAAAAACGGGCAAGCTTACTTATGAAGGCCCCATCATTACGCATATTAATTTAAATGATAAGGGTTCTAATAAAGAAACTTATCATATTGAAATTGCTGCTGAAGGATTAGAATACCAATGTGGCGATTCAATTGGTATCGTTCCTGAAAACAATTCTCAGATGGTAACAGATATTATTGCCAAAACAAATATTGATGGCAATAAATCGGTGCTGTTCAAAAATGAAAAGACAACTATTTACGAGTTGTTGAAAAGAAAAATAAATATTGTTTACCTGACGGAACGTTTAGTAAAGCAATATGCCGATACAATGGGACATGCTATTCCTGTGGGAAGAATGGATCTGTTAGACATAGTTAAGAAATACCCGATCAAAAATATCGGTCAGTTCGAAGATTTTCTGGTTACACTAAATGCGATATCTCCAAGATTATATACCATCGCATCTTCTCCTGCAGCTCATGAAGGCGAAGTACACGTGGTTGTTGCGAAAGATGTATATATTAATAATGGCGAAACAAGATTTGGTTTATGCTCTGATTATTTAAAGAATTTAAAAATTGGCGCTAAACAAAAATTCTTTATCCAGGCTAATAAAAGGTTTAGACTTCCGGCAGAGGATAAAGATATTATTATGGTTGGTCCTGGTACTGGTATCGCGGCTTACCGTTCTTTCCTGGCAGAAAGAGATGCAACAGGTGCTTCAGGAAGAAGCTGGTTGTTTTTTGGAGAGCAACATTTTGCCAGCGATTTCTTATACCAGACAGAAATACAAAACTGGTTTGAAACAGGTGTATTAAATAAGATCAACTTAGCTTTTTCCAGAGATCAAAAAGAAAAAGTGTATGTACAAGATAAAATGCAACAAAACGCAGCTGAATTGTACGAATGGTTAAGCAGTGGCGCATCTTTTTATATCTGCGGAAAAAAAGATCCGATGAGTACGGATGTTGAAAATACATTATTAAAGATCATAGAACAATACGGCAATCAATCTCCCGAAGGAGCAAAAGAATATTTAGAACAATTGAAAGAAGAAGGGCGTTACGAAAAGGACGTTTATTAAAATCAAATTCAAAAAATTATTAATTATTAATTACTAATTCTTAATTAAAAAGCCATGAGCGAAAAAAATAATTTATCTGCGATAGAAAAGATCAAAGTAGCCAGCGATGGCTTACGTGGTTCTATTAAGCAAAGTCTGCAGGATGAAATCACCGGTGCTATCCGTGAGGATGATAAAGCCGTAATTAAATTCCATGGCATGTACGAGCAGGATGACCGCGATAGAAGAGAAGAGCGTGCTGCAAAAAAATTAGACCGTTTATATACGTTCATGATCCGCTTGCGTTTGCCGGGTGGATTTTTAACAGCTGATAAATGGATCGCTGCACATAATATTGCGGGTGAAAATTCTACGGGTGTTATTAAGATCACTACAAGACAAACGATCCAATTACATGGTTTGGTGAAATCAAAAATAAAACCAACCATCCAGGCTTTCAGCGAAGCACATTTAGATTCTATTGCAACCTGCGGCGATATTAACCGTAATGTTACTTGTGCTTCTAATCCAAAAATGTCTCCGCTACATGCAGAAGTTTTTGCTTACGCAGATAAGATCAGCGAATTGCTAATGCCGAAGACAAAAGCGTATTACGAGATATGGATCAATGATGAAAAGATCGTAGATAAAAAAGACGAAGAAGATCCGTTATACCAGGACCGCTATTTACCAAGAAAATTCAAAATAGGCATTGCTATCCCGCCAAACAATGACTCAGATGTGTTTACAAATGACATCGGTTTGATAGCGATCATCGAAAACAATGTTTTTAAAGGTTTCAATATTGCCATCGGCGGCGGTTTGTCAACTACACATGGTAATCCTGATACCTATGCAAGATTGGCTACAGTAATAGGTTTTACCGATACAGAATTTAAAACACTAAAAGCTGTTTACGAAGTGTTGACCGTACAAAGAGATTACGGTAACCGCAGCGATAGAAAATTGGCCCGGTTAAAATATACAGTAGATAAATATGGTGTTGATTGGTTTAGGGAAGAATTAGAAAAACGCATCGGCTTTAAATTAGAAGCGCCAAGGCCTTATACTTTTACAGAAAGACAAGACTTGTACGGTTGGGAAAAAAGCGAACAAGGGCTTTGGTACTACACGGTATTTGTTGAGAATGGAAGGGTGTTAGACGACGAAAAGATCGCGTTAAAAACAGCGTTATTGGAAGTGGCTAAAACTGGTAAATCAAATTTCTTGTTCACCGCAACACAAAATGTGATCATCAGCGATGTAGCGGAAAAAGATAAACCTGCTATTCAAAAAATACTGGCACAATTTAAAATAATAGAACATACAGAAAACGCATCAGCGGTTCGTAGAAATTCTATTGCCTGTGTGGCATTGCCTACTTGTCCGTTAGCATTGGCAGAAGGGCAAAGATATTTGCCAACACTTATTTCCAAGATCGAACCATTGCTTGAAAAGCATAAGCTGGCAGACGAAAATATTATTGTCCGTATGACCGGTTGCCCGAATGGCTGTGGCCGTCCGTATGCTGCAGAGATCGGCTTTGTAGGAACAGCACCGGGAAAATACAATATGCATTTAGGCGGCGATAACCAGGGCGAACGTTTGAACAAAACATACAAACAACATTTGGATGAAGCAGCGATCTTATCTGAACTAGACGGTCTATTCGGCACTTTTAAAAAAGAAAGAAAAAAGGGTGAAAGCTTTGGAGATTTTGCTAATCATAAATGGGTTTCGGATAAAAAATAATTAGTCGTATTAAAATAAAAAAAATGGAGCAACAGCTGTTGTTCCATTTTTATTAATTTACCGGGTATAAATTGGTTTTCGTAAACCTTTATGTATACCTTATTTTTGCAACCATGAAATTTTTATACGTAATTCAATACTGGCGGGAAGCGCTTTTTGTTAGTTTTTGTCTGGTGGCCTTAGTGCAGCTATTTTATTATAGTTATTTTTTTACGCGGGTAATGAGCTATAAACCCGGAGCAAAAACTACTTCCCAAACACATCCTGTTTCGGTAATTATTTGTGCCAAGGATGAATCGCTTAACCTGGCTAAACATTTACCTTTTGTATTAGAACAACAATACAAAACCACGCATGAAATAATTGTGGTAGATGATAATTCTTTTGATGATACCAGGTACCTGTTAAAAGATTTCGAAGATAAATACCTGGCGCTGCTGAAAGTATTGGAGCTAAAACAAGAAGCACAATTCATTCCCGGTAAAAAATTCCCGTTAAGCATGGGTATTAAAGCGGCAAAATACGAGATCGTGTTATTAACTGATGCAGATTGTACACCGGCTTCTGATCTGTGGATCGATAAAATGCAGGCTACTTATGATGATGCTACAGAGATCGTTATAGGCTATGGCGCTTATCATAAAAAGCCGGGCTTATTAAATAAGATAATACGTTGGGAAACATTTCACACTGCGTTACAATATTTCAACTACACACTGGCGGGGATCCCGTACATGGGCGTTGGCAGAAACCTGAGTTATAAAAAAGTATTATTTTTTAAACACAAGGGATTCTCAGCACATAATAATATCCTTAGTGGTGATGATGACCTGTTTGTGAATATGGCTGCTACTAAAACAAATACAAAGATCAGTATTGATAAAGATACTTTTACCATCAGCGAGCCAGCTAAAAAATTCGGAGAATGGGTAAAACAAAAGAAACGCCATAAT
>DATHHR010000208.1:0-2364 GCA_035317105.1 Ferruginibacter sp.
AAATCCTCATCTTTTGCAATGCTATCAACTACAGTTCCGGCTAACGTTCATTAATCATCTTTTGTACATCATTACTTCATCAACAGTTTTTCAATTGGGCTGAAGTTTGGGCTTAAGAATATAAATTGCCAGCACAGTAGCAAGCCCAGCCGTCAGACTGTCTAAAAACTATCCACATCACCTGTATAACTTAAATGGGTAGACGCAGTTATATTTTGTAATTTTATCTATGCAATTTATACAAGGAAAAGACAGAAACCAGAGCATTCTTTTTCCGAAGTCGTTGGATCAAATAGTTGAGCAAGATAATGAGGTACGCATGATTGACCTTTTTGTAGAAAGCATCAATCTTACAGATTTTAAATTCATTATCAAAACCACCAAAGAAGGTCGTCCTGCGTATCATCCTAAAGATTTATTAAAACTCTTTGTGTATGGATATCTCAACCATATCCGCTCCAGCCGGCAGCTAGAAAAAGAATGCAAGCGAAACATTGAGCTGTTATGGTTAATGAAAGAGCTTACTCCTGATCACAACACTATCTCCAATTTCAGAAGAGATAATGAAAAGGCAATAAGAAAGGTCTTTCGTCATACGGTTAGCATCGCTAAACATTTTAATTTGATAGGCGGGACACTGGTAGCAGGAGACAGTACAAAGCTCAGGGCACAGAATTCTAAAAAAAACAATTTTAATGAAGCTAAAATAGAACGACACTTAGCATACATTGATGCTAAACTTGATGAATACAATAAAGCTTTGTCAGAAGCTGATGAGGACAATAAAAAGGCCATTGAGGAGGTAATAAAAAAGCATACCGATAGAAAAAATGATTATGAAAACATGAGCCGGCAGTTGGAACAAACGGGCCAACCACAAATATCGACATCCGATCCTGCGAGCAGGCAATTGATGACCCGCAACAACATAACCGAAGTAGCCTATAATGTACAAACCGTTGTAGATGCTAAACATTGTTTACCCATTGATTATAAAGTAACAAACGAAAATGACACCAGGGCTTTAAGTGGAATGCTGCGCAGAACCAGGATCATTTTGGGAACGGCAAACTTTACAGCCCTCTATGATAAAGGCTATCATACAGGAAGTGAAATAAAAAGGGCCTTAACATCTGGTATAGAAATAATGGTTGCCATACCAGCTATCGCATCGATTGCGCCTGATGAAAACTATAACATGAGCCACTTTAAATATGATGAAATCAATGATACATATACTTGTCCGCAAAATCATATTCTAATTACCAACGGAAATTATTATCAGAAAAGTAAAAACGGATACTTTTATGCTGCAAAGCATTATAAAACCAATGCATGTCATGGCTGTCCGGCAAAAGCGCTATGCACTATAAGTATAAAGGGAAGGTTAATAGTAAGAAGTGAATATGCCACTTACGTAGAACAAAACCGGCTTAACATCGAAGCTAATCCAGCAACATACAAAAAGCGTCAATCCATTGTAGAACATCCTTACGGAACAATAAAAAGACAATGGGGGTTTTATTATGTCATTACTAAAAAAGGAATTAAAAGAGCCAGTGCTGATGTGGGATTTATGTTCATCGCATACAATCTTCGCAGGATGATGAACATTATTGATAAAAACCTGTTGACAAAGTTCCTCCGGGAGCTTGCTTTTTCATTTTTCGAAATATTGAGTTCTGTAAATGCAATCATCCTCAAAATGAGGCATTCATTTTCTATACAACCGTTTTCCCAAACATTTTACAAGCCGGCTTAAATCGCTTCTAATTGAATTATATTTGAAGGGCAACGAAGGTATTTAGACAAACTGCCGTTGGCTGCAATGGCTACGACCACTGCCTTCAAGATGAAGTTAAATATCGACGATAAAAGTTTGGCAGACATTCCAATAACTAAAATCATCTTTGATTCCAAGTTACACTTGATGACTATTTATTCTGACAGAATTTTTAAAATTAGTGGCGAAAGTTGGCTTGGTAAAGCACAAATAATTATGGTTGACCGGAACGAACTATATGTAGAAAGATATATTTCTCAAAACCCATTGAACAAAGGCAGACATTTTCCAACATTATGCGGCTTTGGTTGATTTAAATTCAAAGAATATATGGGTACCGTTGTTGTTATCCTCCGTTATGGTGCCGCCTAATTGCTGGGTAAGCAGGGATACGAGTTGTCCACCGAAGCCGGTGCCGTTGATCGTGCCGCTTTTGCCCACACCATTATCAGATACAAGCATTTGTAAATTGCCATTGGCTGCCTGCTCTAATTTGATCTGCACTTTTCCGCTTCGTCCTTCAGGGAAAGCGTATTTAATAGTGTTCGTAAGCAGTTCGTTTACGATAAGGCCAAGCGGCA
>DATHHR010000209.1:0-21798 GCA_035317105.1 Ferruginibacter sp.
GGTTGCCCCTGGCCATATTACCTAGCGTACGAAGTACAATTGAACAAACGTTTAGGTTTGGATAATTCATTGAGTCGTGCAATAGGTAATATGGCCAGGGGCAACCCTAAACGTGTTGTATTTGCAGAAGCAGAGAATTTAAAAATATTAAAGGTGGCCCAAATGACACATGAAGAAGGTGTGGGCTTCCCTATTTTATTAGGCGATGAAGAAAGAATAAAAAAATTAGCGATCGCTAATGGTATTGATATAGAAGGTTTCCCTATCATTGATCCTGAGACCGAATCTAACGAAGGCTTGCGTAAAGAGTTTGCAGAATTATTTTTTACTAAGCGTCAACGCAAAGGCATCAATAAATTTGAAGCAACTAAAATGATGAAGGACCGGAATTATTTTGGTTGCATGATGGTGGATACCGGCAAAGCAGATTGTATGATCACCGGTTTAAGTAAAAATTATCCTGATACTATCAAGCCGGCGATACAAACAATTGGTACAGAAGATGGCGTAAAAAAAGTAGCGGGTATGTATATCCTGTTCACTAAACGCGGACCATTATTTTTAGCAGATACCACTATTCAATTCAATCCGACTGCTGAAGAATTAGCAGAGATCACTTTGTTGGTAGCCAAAGAAGTGCGCTTGTTTAATATCAAGCCAAAAGTTGCCATGCTTTCTTATTCTAATTTTGGCAGTAGCGATTCTCCCGAAGCCATATTGGTTCGTAAAGCAAGAGAAATTGTAAAGACCAAAGAACCCGATCTTATTTGTGATGGTGAAGTACAAGGCATCATGGCTTTTAATAATGATATTTTAAAAGAGAATTATCCTTTCAGTCAGTTGGTGGATGAAGAAGTGAATACATTGATCTTCCCTAATCTTGCCGCAGGCAATATCGCTTATAATTTATTACAGGAAATTGGTGGTGCAGATTCGATTGGCCCTGTTTTATTGGGATTGAAAAAACCGGTGCATGTACTGCAATTAGGCAGCTCGATCCGTTCTATTTTTAATATGGTATTGATCGCGGTAGTAGATGCGCAGATGAAAAGCGCTCCCGAAGATGCAAAGAAAGACGGGAAATTTAATAAAAGAAAAATGGCACACGAACTATAAATTAATCTTACAATATGAAACTATTATCGGCGCAATCTTTTATTAATAAAAGTTCAAAAACTTTTGAACGCTTTCCTTTTGCAATTGTTGCTGCCATAATAGGCGCATTTTATTCTATTCGGATAGTGCACAATAATTTTGATGACTCTTTTAGCGAGAAGCATTACTATTATAATATTGTGATGAGCGCTTACCTGGCCATGTTATTGTTTACTGCCATTGTTATTTCTACCGAACGCGCAGTAGTTACCAAACTGGTTACATACGGGCTATATTTTGTTGGGTTATTGCTTGTAGTAGGGTATTACTTTTCTCTGCCTGATCATTTTATGGCAGTCAGCATTATTAAATTTTCGCTTTTCTCAATTGGCTTACATTTATTGATCGCATTTGTCCCTTATATCACCAAGGATGAACAACATGGGTTTTGGCAATACAACAAAACTATTTTTTTACGGATCCTTACTTCGGTATTATATACTTCCGTGTTATATGCCGGCCTTGTTATTGCCTTATTGGCAATTGATAGCCTTTTTAAAATTGATATAGATGGTAAGGTCTACGCAGATCTTTGGATACTATTGGTTGGGATCTTTAATACCTGGTTTTTTCTCGCAGGTTTTCCTACCGATTATGAAGAACTCGAAGCAAAAGATGATTATCCCAAGGGCCTCAAAATATTTACACAGTTTGTACTATTGCCGTTGATCACTGTGTACCTCGTAATATTGTACGCTTATATGATCAAGATCATTGCTATGTGGCAATGGCCAATGGGTTATGTTTCGTATTTAGTGATCGCGTTTTCTATTGCAGGGATCCTTTCGTTATTATTGATCTACCCAATACGAAATGATGAAAAAAATAAATGGATACTGACCTTTTCAAAGTTCTTTTATTTTGCGATTTTTCCTTTGATCATTTTATTATCCTTAGCCATTAAACGCAGGATCAGCGATTATGGCATCACAGAGAACAGGTATTTTATATTGGTACTGGCAGTATGGTTATTAGCTATTGCTTCGTATTTTCTTATCTCTCGTAAAAAAAATATCAAGGTAATTCCTATCACGCTTTGTTGCATTGCCTTTCTATCTTCCTTTGGCCCGTGGAGTGCTTTTAATATTTCGGTATTTAGCCAAAAAAGGCACCTGGTAAAATTGCTTGAAAAAAATAACATGATCAAAGATGGCAAGATCAAATTACAACATGATACGCTTCCTTTTGCTGATCACAAAGAAATTTGTTCTACGATCGATTATCTTGTTAACACACATGGCTATGCTACTATGCAGCCGTTCTTTACGGTAAATCTGGATTCTTTAATGAAGAGCAACTCTAAGATCGATTATAGCTATTCTTACGATCAGGTGAATACAGTTTTTTCATTGATGCATCTTTCTTATATCTATGATTATGAAACGCCTGATACAATGGGAGTTGTTACCGGAGCTGATGCTATAGATAATACTATCAGTTACAGGTCGTCCAGTGATGATGTGCATATGATGGATATCTCAGGTTATGATTACATGGTATCAGATTATAAGCTTTACAGTACCGGGTCAGCAGACACAAGCAATAACAATTCTTCTTTTTTACTAGGCAAGCAAGCTTTCAACGTTTTTTTTGATCCCAAAAAACAACTGCTATATGTGACTACCATCAAAGATTCTTTACCTATTGATGTGCTTCCTTTTTATACTTCTTTAAAAGATAAGAAGCTGAATGTCGATAATGAACTGCCAACTGCAGATATGATCTTGGTATCTGCCAACAATAAAATTGCCGTTAAAATACTCTTCAGTAATATCGAGGGAACAAAAGAAAATAGCAGGTTTATCATAACAAATATGGATATGGCAATTCTGGTTAAGTTAAAATAACCCCTTTAACCTAAACCTTACTTGAATGATTCAAATGATTTGATTAATTTCATGGCAGTAAGACCCACCAATCAATAATAAAGAATGACATTTTTTACCGATCTAGGCCGTTACATTTTAATGCTGAAAGGCATGTTTACCAAACCGGAGAACCTCCGCATGTATTGGAAAGAACTAATGCACCAATGTGTTGATATCGGCATCGGTTCTTTAGGTATTATTTCATTGATCTCTTTTTTTATCGGTGCCGTTAGCGCCGTACAAACTTCTTATCAATTGGTTAGTCCGGTTATCCCAAGATCTACCATCGCACAAATTGTGCGTGATTCTATCATCCTGGAGTTTTCAACCACATTAGCCTGTATCGTATTGGCAGGTGTTATCGGAAGTAAAATAGCAAGTGAATTAGGTAATATGCGCGTAAGCGAACAGATCGATGCTTTAGAAATTATGGGCATCAATACCAAAGCATATTTGGTGGCGCCAAAAATTATTGCGGCCATGGTAACTATTCCCTTGTTAGTAGTTATTTCAATGACTGTTGGTATCATTGGTGGCAGGGTTGCAGCGATCGGATCAAATGTATTAGATGGCGCTACTTACGATAAGGGTTTACTACAAAACTTTGTTCCGTATAATGTATTCTTTGCCCTCATAAAATCTTACGTCTTTGCTTTTATTATCAGCAGTATACCGGCATATTTTGGTTACAATGTAAAAGGTGGCGCTCTGGAAATTGGTAAAAGCAGTACCAAAAGCGTGATCGTAAGCTGTATCATGCTTTTATGTGCAGATTATGTATTGTCGCAATTATTATTAAATACTACATCGCATTAAGTATGATCGAGTTCAAACATTTAAAGAAAAGTTTTGGCGATAATGTGGTATTGAAAGATGTGAGCCATGTAATGGAAAGCGGCAAAGCCAATTTAATTATCGGCACCAGCGGCAGCGGTAAAACTGTTCTGCAAAAATGTTTGGTAGGGTTATTTGAACCCGATAGCGGCGAGATCATTTATGATGGCGTAAGCTTTACAGAAATGACCGAGGAGCATCGTAAAATGTTACGCCAGCAAATTGGTATGTTATTTCAAAACTCTGCGTTGTTTGATAGTATGACGGTTGAACAGAATATCATGTTTCCGCTGGATATGTTCACTAAAAAAAATCATTCGGAAAAACTAAAACGCGTTAACGAAGTATTGGAGAGGGTTAACCTGAAAGACATTAATAAAAAATTCCCGGCAGAGATCAGTGGTGGTATGAAAAAGCGTGTAGGTATTGCAAGAGCGATCGTACTAAATCCTAAATATTTATTTTGCGATGAGCCTAACTCGGGCCTTGATCCTCAAACCTCTTTGGTTATAGATAAACTGATCTACGACATCACTAAGGAATTTAATATTACCACGGTTATTAATACGCACGATATGAATAGCGTAATGGAGATCGGTGAAAATATTTTGTACATGTACCAGGGTGAAAAAGAATGGAGCGGTACCAATAAAGATATCATTTTCAGTAAGAACGAACGCCTTAACAATTTCATCTTTGCTTCTGAATTCTTAAAAGACGCTAAGGATATGCGTATGTTGGAGGCCAAGGGCAAGCTGGATAATAACCGTGACATGAATGAACTTCTCAAATAGCTTTTTCTCTTAATTTTTTTCGTTTTCGCCTCAAGCCGGCAGGCTTCGTAACTCCAACGCCGCTGCTTTTACTCCTTTGAAAAAATTTGCTTCGCCATTTTTTCAATCCCGATTGCATCGGGACCGAAGTAAAAGAGGCGTCTTATGTAGTTACTGGTGATAACGCGGAAAAAATAACGTTTGACTACTTAGGATTTGTGTTTCTTTCTTCTGTATTCTTGCTTCTGCCTTCTTGTTTATATCCCAAAATATTCAATTCGTTCAATAGGCATATGTACCCTATATTTGCAACTGATTTTTAATTCTTCATTTTTAATTATTAATTAAAACATGTCAGTTCTCGTTAATAAAGATTCGAAAATAATTGTACAGGGTTTTACCGGTACAGAAGGTACATTCCATGCAACACAAATGTTGGAATATGGCACAAAAGTGGTTGGTGGCGTTACCCCAAACAAAGGTGGCACACTTCATTTGGATAAGCCTGTTTTCAATACTGTGGCAGATGCTGTAAAAGCAACCGGCGCTAATGTGAGTATCATTTTTGTACCGCCGGCATTTGCTGCCGATGCAATTATGGAAGCTACTGAAGCAGGTATTGCTTTGGTTGTTTGTATCACAGAAGGTATTCCGGTACAGGACATGGTGAAGGTTAAAAATTATTTAGTAGGTACAAATACACGTTTAATAGGGCCTAATTGTCCGGGTGTAATTACTGCTGGTGAATGTAAGGTTGGTATCATGCCGGGCTTTATTTTCAAGACAGGAAAAATTGGTATCGTATCTAAATCAGGTACATTAACATATGAAGCTGCGGACCAGATCGCGAAAGCTGGTTTGGGTATTTCAACAGCGATCGGTATTGGAGGAGATCCTATTATCGGAACTACTACTAAACAAGCAGTAGAATTATTGATGAACGATCCAGAAACTGATGCTATTGTAATGATCGGTGAAATTGGTGGCGGCATGGAAGCAGAAGCTGCTAACTATATCAAATCTACCGGTAATAAAAAACCTGTTGTTGGCTTTATTGCCGGACAAACAGCGCCTCCGGGACGCCGCATGGGCCATGCTGGTGCTATTGTTGGTGGAGAAGATGATACAGCCGTTGCAAAAATGAAGATCATGGCTGCTTGCGGTATTCATGTGGTAGCAAGTCCTGCTGATATAGGCAAGACAATGGCTGAAGCATTGAAGAAAAAATAATATAGACTACCGACGGCGGACCACTGACAACCGCTGTTAGTTCAAATAATATAGAACGCCTCCAATTGTTGGAGGCGTTTATTTAAGCCTTAACCCAACCTTTTTACATATAACACCAGTATATGTGAGTAAAACTAAAACATGAAGACAATCTCTTTCTTAATCGCATCACTTGTAAGCCTTGTCATCTTTTCTTCTTGCGGTAAAACAAGTGCTTCTGGTCCAATTATAGGGACATGGAAAGCCGATTCATCTATTATCACTGGGATGCCAGATACTGGAAGTTATTCATACATTCCTGGCGGTACTGTTGCTTTTACAGAGAAAGCAACTTATCCACCAGACAGATCTATTATTGAAATATTCAAACAAGATGGCACAGCTATCGAAATAGATAATACGCAAACACCGCCAGATACAACATTGGGTAATTTTTACAGCTCAAATGGGATATTTTACCTTCATCAGTCAATACAAACTCCTTCTGAATCAGATGGCCGGTTTAAAGTGTCAAATAATCATGCAACACTTACGGATGTGATAGACACCCTTAACGAGACTGTTACCGGAATATTATATTTAACCCGCCAGTAAGTAGTATATTTAATGAACAAAATCTAGCATATGAAAATTTCAGTAAGTCTACTTATAGCATTTATTGGCATTGCCGTTATTTCTTCTTGTTCAAAAAAGGACAGTGGTAGTAAAAATTCTCCAACGGATTCCACCAATAACACCATGGCAGCAATTGTAGGTACCTGGGAAGCCGATTCTGTTACACTTACCTATACATATAGTGGTTTTGTAGTTTTTAATCAAGACAGTATTTTTACGCACGGCCACTCAATAGTTGAAATATTTAATGCAGATAGTACCGGCTTGTTAATAGATGATACACAAACACCGGCAGATACTACAGCAGGTAAGTACTATTTTGCTAATGATTCTTTATATACACTTTATACAGGGCAAACCACGTATACATCTACAGCTAAGTACACGCTTTCAAATAATCATTTAACCCTTGCACAAGCACAGGATTCCTTAGGCGGAGTTGTTACAGGAGTTTTGTACTTTACTAAACAGTAATATTATAGTATAAATAAAGATCCCCGATCAAATGACCGGGGATCTTTATTTATACTAAGTATGTTCTATCTGTATTGAGGAATTAAACTTTTAGCAAGGTCAACCATTTTGTTGATGCCATCCTGCGGTAAATTTCCTTTCTTGAATTCAACTAAAACTTCAGGCAATTTGTTGTCCATTTCCAATAAGAAATGTTCTTCAAATGCTTTTACGTTTTTAACTGCTACTTCTTTAATGATACCTTGTGTACCTAAGTAGATAACAGCAACTTGTTTTTCAACAGACATTGGAGAGTATTGTAATTGTTTCAACAATTCAACGTTTCTTGCTCCTTTATCAATTACATTTTTAGTAGCCGCATCAAGGTCACCACCAAATTTACTGAACGCTTCCAATTCTCTGTAAAGCGCCTGATCCAGTTTTAATGTGCCGGCAACTTTCTTCATTGATTTGATCTGCGCATTACCACCCACACGACTAACAGAGATACCTACGTTGATCGCCGGACGAATACCTGCGTTGAACAAGTTACCTTCTAAGAAGATCTGTCCGTCAGTGATAGAAATTACGTTTGTTGGAATATAAGCTGATACATCACCAGCTTGTGTTTCGATAACAGGTAATGCTGTTAATGAACCGCCCCCTTTAACCAAATGCTTGATAGATTCAGGTAAGTCATTCATTTGTCTTGCGATATCATCTTTGGCGATAACTTTCGCAGCTCTTTCCAATAAACGGCTATGTAAGTAGAATACATCACCCGGATAAGCTTCACGTCCTGGCGGGCGACGTAGTAACAATGATACTTCGCGGTAAGCAACAGCCTGCTTAGAAAGATCATCATAAATAATTAATGCTGGTCTGCCGGTATCACGGAAAAATTCTCCGATCGCTGCACCGGCAAACGGTGCGTAGAATTGTAATGGAGCCGGATCAGCTGCAGAAGCTGCAACGATAGTAGTGTACACCATCGCGCCATGTTCTTCTAAAGTTTTCATGATACCTGCAATAGTAGAAGCTTTCTGGCCTATCGCAACATATATACAGTAAACAGGTTTACCTGCTGCAAAAAATTCTTTTTGATTGATGATAGTATCAATACAGATAGCTGTTTTACCAGTCTGACGATCACCAATAACTAATTCTCTTTGTCCGCGCCCAATAGGGATCATCGCATCGATCGCTTTGATACCCGTTTGTAATGGTTCCTTAACCGGTTCACGAAAAATTACACCCGGTGCTTTACGCTCTAATGGCATTTCGTATAATTCACCTTTAATAGGACCTTTACCATCGATCGGTTCGCCCAATGTATTAATAACACGTCCGCTCATACCCTCACCTACTTTAATAGATGCGATCTTTCCTGTGCGTTTTACTTTATCACCTTCTTTGATACCTGCGCTATCACCCATCAATACCACACCCACGTTATCTTCTTCAAGGTTCAATGCTATCGCTTTAATGCCATTGCCAAACTCAACCAATTCACCAGAGCGAACGTTGTTTAAGCCATAGATACGGGCAATACCATCACCTACTTGCAATACAGTTCCTACTTCTTCCAGGCTTGCACCTGCGTCGAAGTTAGTTAGCTGTTGACGTAATATCGCCGATATTTCGTCTGGTTTAATGTCTACCATCTTGTTTATTTTTATGTAATTATCTTATGTTATGAATGTACTCGTTATTTGAAAATTCTCTCTTCAGTTCATTTAAGTCTTTCAACACACTTGCATCAATTAACTTTCCGCCTGTTTCTAATATGAACCCGCCGATCAATTCTTCATTTACTGCTGTTTCTATTTCTACATTTTTAATATCAGCTGCTGTTTTTAATTTAGCAACTATTGCATTTGTAAATGCAGCATCAACCGGAACGGCAGTTGTGATCTTAACTTTATGGATATTTTTTATTTCGTTGTATTGATCGATAAATGCATCGGCGATCTCCGGCAGATCATATTCTCTTCCTTTAACTATCAACAAAGTAATAAATGCAGAAGTTAATTTTGAAACTCTTTCTTTTGTAATAGATCCGATTATTTTCCCTTTCACATCCCCCTTAATGATCGGGCTACGTAATACCGCTACAAAATCAGGATTGCTTTTACAGATAGTCTTGATGAATTTCATATCCTCATATACAGCTTCTAATTGATTTTGCTCGATCGACAAATCAACTATACTCTTTGCATACCTACCTGCTAACCTTGGGTTGTTCATTTTTATAATTTGCTAATTTGCTAATCTGCTAATCTGCTAATCGAGTGCATAATAATTAATAGAGTTTGTCTGTATTAATTAGCACATCAGCAGATTAGCTAATTAGCACATTGTTCTAATTCAGTTTTACTTCTCCTGATAATTGATTGATATATTTTTCCTGTTCAGATTTATTGGCTAATTCTCTGCGCAATACTTTTTCACTTACTTCTATTACTAATTTACCTACCTGATTTTTAAGTTCTGTAACAGCCGCCATTTTTTGCTGGTTGATAGCAGCTTGTGCATCGTTGATAATTTTAGCAGCTTCGATCTTTGCCTGGTCTTTCGCTTCGCCGATAATTTTATCTTTTGTTTCTTTTGCTTCTTTTAATAACATGGCTCTTTCTTCACGTGCCTGCAACAATAATGTTTCATTATCATTTTTCAATTGTGCCATTTCTGCATTTACTTTTTCTGCCAAAGCGATAGAATCAGCGATAGACTTTTCTCTCTCTGCTAAAGAAGATAAAATAGGTTTCCATGCAAACTTTTTAAGAATGATCAACACTATTATAAAAGACAACATTGTCCAGAAAATAAGGCCAAAATGCGGCAATAGTAAATCCATGGTATATATTTTAATTAGCTCACGCTAATGGTTAAACGCTTTTAAAATGGACAATTGACAAATAACAATTGACAATTGTAAAATTCAAAACTTACTTAAATGTCAATTGTTCATTATCAATTGTCAATTAAGAATTACTGCATCCTCCGTCCTGTACTTTAGATGCAGTAATACTGTAGACTAAGCTTTCAATACCGCTAGTAAACCCGCGATCACTGCAAAAAGGGCAACACCCTCTACGAATGCAGCAGTCAGGATCATGTTACCGCGAATATCATTAGCAGCTTCCGGTTGACGAGCAACTGATTCAGCAGCACCTTTACCGATTAAACCGATACCGATACCAGCTCCGATTGCAGCTAAACCCGCACCGATTGCACCACCAGCATTAGCTAAAGAAGCATCTAACAAAATGTTCAATAATGACATAACTGTTGTTTTATGAATGAATAAAAAATTACGCAATAATTGGATCGTCGTGGCCATTTCCATTACCATGACCTTCGCCTTCTAAAGACTGTCCGATAAATACAGCGGTTAAATTCGCAAAAATAAACGCCTGGATAAATGCCACTAATATTTCAATGCAATAAATAAATACTGCGAATGCTACAGATAATGGAGAAAAACCATAACCCGCAACAGTTGTCATTGCACCGAATATAAAGATCAAAACAATAAAACTTAAAATGATAATATGCCCCGCTACCATATTAGCAAAAAGACGAATAACCAATGCCGCAGGTTTAATTAATAATACACCCGCCAATTCAATTGGTATCAATATAAGCTTAACTAAAAAAGGAACTCCCGGAGGCCAGAAAATATGACCCCAAAAATGCCTGTTGGTACTAAATAAAATAACGATCAATGAAATGATACCAAGTACTAAAGTAAATGCCGTATTACCCGTAACATTTGCCGAACCAGGTAACAAACCTAATAAGTTATTGATAAGGATAAAGAAAAATACTGTTAACAAATAAGGAAGATATTTATCTGCTTTTTTACCAAGGTTTGGCCTGGCTACATCATCTCTCACAAATGTGATAATTGGCTCTATCGCGTTCTGCAAACCCGTTGGTGCAGTTTTTAAACCCTGACCGGTTGAATATTTTTTAGCAGCAGAGATCATGATCACTACTAAAATGGTTAATGCCAAAAACATTTGAACCACATTTTTAGTGATAGAGAAATCATACACTTTTGTTCCGTCTGATGAATAGAGCTGTTTATTCTCATCCAAGCCGTAGCCGTTATAAATAACATCTCCATCTTCGCCGAATTTTGAAGAAGAGAATTCTGTTAAACCATTTGTAGGAGAATAGATGATTACAGGCAAAGGAATGCTTGCATTAAAGCTACCGATACTGAAGAAGTGAAACTCATGAGAATCCTTAATATGATCCATGATGATCTTCGCCGGATCAAGCTTTTCATCCTTTTTTTCTGTAGTATGTTGTTCTACAGGCAAAGTAGTGATTTCCTGAGCCTTAGAGATATTGCAAAATAATATCATAAATAAGCCAAGAGTCGCTACCAGTAATGCTTTTATGCTATTTTTTGCCATACTATTTCCTAAATTTGCCGCAAAGATAAGCACCGGACACCTGAAAACCGAAAAAGTCTAATCTAAAATTGTAAAAAAAGGGAATATTTTAAAAGAAGTAGCAATTAGATCAGATTCACCTGCCTTTCGAACTGCATTTTGTGTAATTGGTGGTAAATGCCCTTTTCCTGGATCAATTCTTCGTGGGTGCCAATTTCTTTTATTTCGCCTTTTTCAAGCAAAATGATCTTATTGGCTTTGCGGATTGTAGATAACCGATGGGCAATAATAATGGAAGTTCTGCCGGCAATTAATTTATCGATAGCAGCTTGTATCAATTGTTCACTTTCGGTATCAACAGATGAAGTGGCTTCATCTAAAATTAAAATAGAAGGATCGTATAATAGGGCACGGACAAATGATAATAATTGTCTTTGTCCTAATGATAAAGTAGCGCCGCGTTCCATAACATTATAATCATAATTGCCGGGCAGCTGCATAATAAAATCATGTATGCCGATCAATTTTGCCGCGGCAACAACTTCTTCTTTTTTTATAGCGTTGTTCCGTAGCGTAACATTATCATAAATAGATCCGCTGAATAAAAATACATCTTGCAACACGACCGCAATTTTGCTGCGCAGAAAAGAAAGTTCATATTTTTCAATATCAATAGTATCAATGCTGATACTGCCTTTTTGAATATGGTACAAACGATTTAATAAGCTGATGATTGAAGTTTTACCACTGCCGGTATTACCCACAATAGCCAATGTTTCGCCGGAGTTTATTTTGAAATTGATGTTTTTTAAAACATAGTGATCGTCGGTATACGCGAACCAAACATTTTTAAATTCAACATCGCCGCCGATAGTAGGTGTTATTACCGTTCCTTTATTTGTGGCGATATCATTATTATCCAATACCTTAAATACCCTTTCGCTGGCGATCATACCCATTTGCAATACATTGAATTTATCTGCCATCACGCGAAGCGGGCGAAACAATAAATTGAGACAAAGAATAAAAGCCGTGATCGTTCCCGCAGCGTTGGCATTTTCTTGTCCACCTGCCCACCATACTAATAATCCTAAGGATAGCGCCATTACCAATTCTACTATCGGAAAAAAAACAGAGTAAGCAAAAATGGCTTTTATGTTTGCATTGCGGTGCTCAATATTTATTTTATTGAATTTTCCAAACTCTCTTTCTTCTGCTGCAAAAGCTTGCACAATGCTCATCCCCGTTAAATGTTCCTGTACAAAAGCATTCAGGTGTGCCACTGCATTTCTTACGCGGATAAAAGATTTATTTACGCTCTCTTTAAAATAATAAGTAGCAATAATCAATCCGGGGAAAGGCGCCAGGCAGATCAAGGTTAATTTCCAATCAACAAAGAACATGTACGTTACAACGGCGATGATGGATAAAAAATCTGCAATGATCGGTATCAAACCATCACTAAAAATATCGTTGATAGATTCTATATCATTGATGGTTCTGGTAGTTAATGTACCGATCGGTGTTTTATCAAATTGTGATAAATTAAGATCGATCACTCTTTCGTAAGTAGCAACGCGCATATCTTTCACTACATTTTGTCCGAGTGCCGCTGTATAAAAAGTAAAAATAAAACGGCAGATAGTTTCGATCAATAATAATGCTAACTGAATAATAGTAATGCCAATGATCACTTGTACCGGGCCTTTAAAAAACCAGATATGGGCGCCGTCTCTGAATCCTTTATTAATAGTAATTTGTATCAACCATGGCCTGATAGGAGATATCACTGCCAAAAAGATCGCTAAAAAAACAGACCAGTAAAATTTCCCTTTATAAGGCGCGGCAAAACTAAATACCCTGCGAAGCAAAGATGGATCTACTATTTTTTTATCTTTTTTTTGTTCGCTCATACTACTGCCCTTCTATCTTTTTATTATATGCTTTGATAAAAATGGCACCTAAGTTTTTGTAAGGCGGTATATAATTATCCCAGCTATCTCTTACATCTTTGTTGCTATCTGCTGCAAAATATTTACTCAGCGAGGTCCACATATCCTGCCATATAATTGTTTTGCCCGAAATAAAATCCTGGTTGAGGTAATTCAATATTGGTTTATTAATATCGCCTTTGCCAATTTCTTTTGTTGATATGATATGTGCATCCGGACAAATATCCAATATCTCATTCAGGTTCTTATACCCGCCGCAAGATCCTAACACGATGATCTTTGCAGTGCTTGGCATACGCAAAATTGTTCTTGGCAACCAGTAACTATGGCCCCTGTGAATGACTACTGAAGGCTCAAGATCGTGCATGTATAAATATTTGTTTAAATGGATCTGTGCGGAATCATCCAGGTTGGTATCATTATCCAGCGGGCGATTAGCGAATATCCAAACTTTTTTTCCTCGGATCGATTTGATCTCTACCCATTCTTTCTGCATTGTTACTTTCCAATCATTCTTTGAAAAAGAATTGACAAAATCAGGGAAATATTTTTTTCCATCGGCATCGCCATAAAAGAAAACCTGTTGAATTATCCTGCCGCTATCGTCTGCCAATAAAGAATCTGAAACACTATAGATCGAAGGTATCCCGATCTCTTTAGTAAGATTAATTTTAGGGTCATTAGCAGATTCAAAAATTATTTTTAGCAAGCCGTAAATAATTCTCCCCTTTGTATTATTATCTGCGATGCTCTTGGCTTCGTTATCTTCTACATTTTGTAAAATTGTTTTTAGCAATGCCGTATCCTTGATACTGCTATAACTATCGGCAACATCAACAGCATCTTCTAAATTATTAGCATTATCAAGATTGGCCACAAACCCTTTCATCAAAGTCTGAGAGTTTTCTTTTGGCATCATTTTCAAAAAGCTATTGAGCTGATTAAAATTGGCAGCCATTTTAATGAACTTTTTAAAGTAGTCCATATTTACATTTATCAGTAATTGATCGCTTCTTGGTGTTGGTCCCATTTTCTGAACCATCCTGTCAAATGCGTATTTATAACTCGATGTATAAATATCATCTTCGCCCATTACCAATACATAATAAATTTCTTCAGCACTTAACGGCTCGATAGCCTTCATGCGGATATTTAAATTTGTCTGCTCATGTAATTCATTGATCGGATTAATAAAATCTTCTATCGCTTTTTTTCTTAACACTTCCCGCAAGCCATTGGTGCCAAGCATTGCCATAGGCGTGTCTTTACTGATCAGCCGCAGGTTATAACCAATTTCTGTTTTAACTAATAATTTAAAATAATCTAACTTGTCGCCATCGCCGATGTATTTTTTAATACTATCGATCGTTATTTTACCGCTTAATATATTATCTAAAAAAGGGAAATAAAATAATGCATTCGGTGTTTGACTTAATTTGGCGATCGTTTTAACTGTTGGGTTTGTATTGCGGTGTATCAATTGCCCTTCTGGAGAATTAACTGCTGAAGCATAATCATATATCTGCACAGGATCGCGCAAAGTTGTTGCCGTGATCAGGCTATCTGCAAAAGATTCACTTACATACGGCCGTATGGTAGACAATACCTTGTCAGGATGCAATGCAACATATTTAAGGTACAAGATGTTGAGGCTTTCATTATAGCCTATATTCTTTTTAAAAATGTCTGCATTGATCTGCCCTACTTCGTATGGTACTTCGCGGATGTAGGGAGCCATACTTAATGAATCGATATTGGCATCCATGATCTGCTGAAAATTATCAACCAGCATTCCTATCAGTGCAGGGTTGATCTCCTTTTGTTCGTATGCTACGCGGAAGTCCCTTACAAGGTCATGTATAAAAACCAGGTAGCGCACTTTATCATTATTGGAAGATATCTTAGGATTGAGTTCTACGGAATCTGCCAGCTCATTGATCCGGCGAAAAATTACATCCGTAACCTGCAGGTTTATTTCGTCATTATTGCTAACTTTAATGATGCCGTCTTTTTTACCATCATCCTTATCTAACAGATTTTGTTCGGTAGCTATTTTATCATGAAAAAGTATGCGGGCAAAAGGTACCTTCACTGTGTCTACACAAGCAAAAACCGAAACGTTAATTACCGATAATAAAGAAAGAAGGAAAAGCTTTAACATGAGCTGCTTTAAAGCTACTAAGTTACGCTAACCTTTTTAATATGTAATAGCATGGTCATAAATCGCTTAACAATTTGATAATACAAGTAATACGCACAAACTAGCCTTTTACAAACTATGATAAACTACTTTTGCAAATAATATATGAGCGCTGTTAAGAAAATATTAATTGCTGATGATGAACCGGACATCCTGGAGATCCTTCAGTTCAATCTGCAAAAAGAAGGATACATTGTTATAACTGCTAAAAATGGCGACGAAGCCATTGAACAGGCAAAAAAACATCAGCCGGACCTTATTATTCTGGATATAATGATGCCGGGTAAAAATGGCATTGAGGTATGTAATATTCTTCGCCAGCAACCTGCCTTTTATGCTACACTGATCATCTTTTTATCTGCTATCAGCGATGAAGGCACTGAAGTTTGGGGATTAGAAACAGGCGCAGATGATTATGTTACCAAACCTATCACACCCAAAGTTTTAATTAGCAAAGTGAATGCCTTATTTAGAAGATTAAATAAAGGCGAAACTGCTATCATACAAATTGGCGATCTTAAAATTGACCGGGAAAAATATATCATGAATTACCAGGGCAATGATATTATCCTTGCCCGTAAAGAATTTGAGTTATTGGCACTCCTTGCATCAAAACCGGGTAAAGTTTTTTTACGCAATGAAATATTGAACCAGGTTTGGGGTACAGAAGTAATAGTAGGCGATCGTACCATTGATGTCCATATCCGCAAGATCCGTCAAAAATTAGGACTGGATTGTATTACCACTGTAAAAGGAGTTGGCTATAAGTTTGAACTATAATTTATCTTTACACAAAGCCCCTTAAAACGTGTAGGTATGTTATCACCTAAAAATTTTTCTCCGCAACAATTAGCTGCACTGGCGGCTTTAGCTTTATCAATACCCATAAGCCTGAGTATTTATTTATTAGATCCTAATTGGCTGATCGTTCTCCTTTTCTTTATTATCATTTTTTTAGGTAGCTACGGTTTGATATTATACACTTTGCAGGAGTTTGTATATCGAAAGATCAAACTGATCTATAAGCTTATTTATCAAACCAAAGCAAGCAAAAGAGAAGAGTTCTATTACAAAAATATTTTGCCCCAAAAAAGTATTGACGAAGTAAGGGAAGACGTTGAAAGCTGGGCCACACAAAGAAAAGCAGAGATAGAGGTATTAAAACAGAACGAAGCGTACAGGAAAGAATTTTTACAAAATCTCTCACACGAATTAAAGACACCCATTTTTGTGATACAAGGTTATGTAGATACTTTATTAAATGGCGCATTGGAAAACACCGAGGTAAATAAAAAATTCCTGGTAAGCACTTCCAGAAATGTTGACAGATTGGTTAACCTGGTGGATGACCTTGATGAAATTGCAAAACTGGAAAGCGGTGAACAGGAATTATATCAGGAAAATTTTGTGATACAGGATATTTTTAAAGAGGTATTTGAATCATTGTCTATCAAAGCGGATGAAAGACAAATAAAATTAGCCATCAAAAAAGGTTGTGAACTACCGCTGACTGTTTTTGCAGATAAAGAAAAAATAAGACAGGTTGCTACTAACCTGGTAGATAACGCTATCAAATACGGCAAGCAAAATGGCGAAGTGGAAGCCAGCTTTTATAAAATTGACGGCGAAAGGATATTGATAGAGATCAGTGATAACGGCTCAGGCATTGCCGAAGAACATTTAGGAAGAATATTTGAACGCTTTTACAGAACAGACCTTGCAAGAAGCAGAAAAGGCGGTGGTAGCGGCTTAGGGCTCTCCATCTGCAAACATATCGTTGAAGCACACCACCAGGCCATGCATGTACGCAGCACTTTAGATGTTGGTACAACTTTCGGCTTTACTTTGATCAGCAAAAAAGATGCGGCGTAGTTGCAAATATCACATTTAGTTAATATGTAGTTCACAATTTGGCAACATTGAGTTGAGTACTTTGTACAAAGTTTATACACTTTGGAAAAAAGAAAAATGGATGTTGCAGTTGTTTCAGATGTACACCTTGGTACATACGGTTGCCACGCTAACGAATTATCCCGCTACCTTTCTACGATCGACCCTACGATACTCGTTTTGAACGGCGACATCATCGATATGTGGCAATTCAGTAAAAAGTATTGGCCTACAGGGCACATGCAAGTGATCAAACAAATTACGAGTATGCTCAGTCGAGGTGTAAAAGTTTACTACATCACCGGTAACCATGATGAAATGTTGCGCCGGTTCGAAAATTTTTCCATTGGCGATTTCCATATCGTAAATAAAATGATCATCCATCACCCCAACAATAAACGCAGCTGGATATTTCATGGAGATGTATTTGATGTTACAATGCAGTACAGTAAATGGCTTGCCAAATTAGGCGCTGTTGGATATGATATGCTGATCTACATCAATGCCTTTATAAATTATCTCAGCAAAAAAATGGGCCGTGGTAAAATATCTTTATCTAAAAAGATAAAGAACTCCGTAAAAAGCGCCGTGAAATATATCAATAGTTTTGAAGATACTGCCGCAGGTATTGCCATTGAAAAAGGATACGATTATGTTTTATGCGGACATATCCATCAACCTTGTAACAGGGAGATCGTTACTGAAAAAGGGAAAGTGAATTACCTGAATTCCGGTGATTGGATAGAAAACCTTACTGCTTTAGAATACAAAAATGATAAGTGGGATATTTATTATTATCAGCAAGATACAGAAGTGAACGAATCAAATGATTCTATCTACATGGATGAAGCGGCTTACCTGCGCACAACAGAATTATTTAAAATGATGATGGAAGATTTTCACCTAGCCTCTTAAAATTATGAAAGTACTATACGCCATACAAGCAACAGGGAACGGACATATCAGTCGTGCCAATGAAATTATCCCAATGCTGGAAAAAAAATGTGAACTGGATATTTTAGTGAGCGGGACAGAAGCTGATATTGATCTGAATCATTTTATCAAATACCGCAGAAAAGGGTTGAGTTTTGTTTTTGGTAAGAAAGGCGGCATCGATTTTTATAAGACGTTAAAACAGCTGCAATCAAAAAAATTCCTAGCAGAAATAAAAGACCTACCAGTTGAAGATTACGATTTAGTTATAAATGATTTTGAACCGATCAGCGCCTGGGCCTGCAAAATTAAAAATGTTCCCTGCATGGCAATGAGCCATCAGTATGCAGTATTGCATAAAAATGCGCCGAAACCATTAAAGTCAGATCCATTATCCTGGTTGGTACTGCGCTACTATGCTCCGTGCAGACAAGGCGTTGGCTTTCATTTCAAAAATTACGGTGATGATATTTTTACGCCTGTTATAAGAAAAGAGATACGCAATGCTACGCCTAAAAATATGGGGCACTATACCGTTTACTTGCCGGCTTACGATGAGAAAAAACTGGTAAAAGTATGTAGTGAATTTAAAGACATACAATGGCATATATTTTCTAAGCGTTGTAAAAAAGCTTATGCCGTAGGCAATTGCTGGGTGCGCCCCGTAAATAGTTTTGATTTTACCGGAAGCTTTACAACCTGTGAAGGAATCTTATGTGGCGCCGGTTTTGAAACACCTGCAGAAGCCATGCATATGGGTAAAAAACTTTTCACCATCCCCATGAAGAGCCAATACGAACAACAATGTAATGCTGCTTCTATAAAAGAATTTGGTATCCCTGTAATTAAAAGCTTAAAAGAAAAGCATTATCCAAAAATTGCTGCCTGGTTAGAAGAAAGGCCACAGCCAGCTATTCTTTTTGAAGATGAAACTGATAAAGTGATTGATTATGTTCTATCGCAGGGAACACGCAATAATATTGGCGGCACTCCTGCAACTATACGTGATATTTCAGATATGCTGACTAAGGATATGCTGATCGCAGAGATCGGCTAGTCTATTTGGATTTTATTGCCTGCAAAAAAGCCTTTGCCTCACCAGATAGAATAGTTGAAGCCATATTCCATTTTTCTCCGTTCCGGAAAGAAAATAACATGCAATTAGCATCATTCATTCTAAAATAAATATCCTGCACTACGCTATCCTGCCTAAAAAAATGTATAGTACCATCATAACCGCAGTTTGCTTTGGCAGACGTTGAGTTTTCTGTGATGAAGTTTACTAATTGGTTGATATCATTTTTGTCCCGTAAAATTTTTACAGCAACAACCGTATCTACAGAGCCGTCTCCTCTGAAATAATTAATAGCAACGCTATCGGCATCAACGGTTAAAGTTTTAAGTGCTGTATTAGTTCCGCGGTGACAAGCAGTTAAACAAACAAGTATACTTGCAATAAGAGCGATCGTTTTCATTCTATTGTAGTGAGGTTAATTAATTTGTTCTGCCGTCATTTCTTTTTGGAACTGCCTTTCAAACACAAAAGCGCCAAAAGGAATAATGGCTGCAATAAAGGCTTTTACAAACCAGCCGAACTTCTTTTTCAGCTTACCGCCTACTTCAAAAGAAAGAATTAAAAAAGTAATAAATAAAATGCCGTGTGTCATTCCTGCAACCTTAACCGGTTTTTGATAGTGGGCTATATATTTAAGCGGCATCGCTATTAACAATAACACTAAAAAAGATACACCTTCCGCAATAGCAACTATTTTAAATAATTGCAACAACCTGTTTTCTTTCATACCTATTTTTTACTTAGTAATCAATCACCTGCTCTTCCATCACTGCCGGCATTTTTCTGAATTCGTATTGTTGATTACGTAGTTGTGGTTCAAAGCCGCCTTCTTTAATTGCTTCCTGTATACTCTTGCTGGTGAAGCGATGTGGCGCACCAGCTGCACTTACCACATTTTCTTCGATCATGATAGATCCAAAATCATTGGCGCCGGCGTTCAAACAGATCTGTGCTGTTTTTTTACCTACTGTTAACCAGCTTGCCTGTATATTTTTTACATTCGGTAACATGATCCTGCTTATCGCGATCATGCGTATATATTCTTCTGCAGTAGTTAAATTATGTACGCCCCTTATTTTTGTTAGCAGCGTATCAACTTCCTGGAATGTCCATGGAATGAATGCAATAAACCCTTTTGCATTTTCCGGTTTCCTGCTTTGCACTTCTCTTATTTTTACCAGGTGTTCCATTCTTTCTGCAATGGTTTCAACATGGCCAAACATCATCGTTGCCGATGTAGTGATATTTAGTTTATGTGCTTCATGCATAATATCTAACCATTCCTGGCTACCGCATTTTCCTTTGCTTATTAAACGGCGGACACGATCCACCAATATTTCTGCACCCGGGCCCGGAAGGCTGTCCAGTCCTGCTTCTTTCAATGCAACCAATACTTCAAGGTGTGATTTTTTAGACACTTTTGCGATATGCGCTACTTCCGGCGGGCCAAGCGTATGCAGTTTTAAATTCGGGTATAAGCTTTTTAATTCTTTAAACAGGCCAACATAATAATCTAAACCAAGATCGGGATGATGCCCGCCTTGTAACAATAATTGTTCGCCGCCATATTTAATGGTTTCGTCAATTTTTCTTTTGTATGTTTCGATGTCAGTGATATAAGCATCTTTATGACCGGGTATGCGATAAAAATTGCAAAATTTGCAATTGGCAATACATACGTTGGTTGTATTTAAGTTACGGTCAATGATCCAGGTAACTTTATTATGCGGCACTTGTTTTTTGCGCAATTCATCTGCCACAAACATTAGCTCCGTCAACGGTGCATTTTCAAATAAGAAAACGCCTTCTTCTTCAGAAAGAAATTCAAAATTGAGCGCTCTTTGGTATAGTTCGTTTAAATTCATAATTGATAGTTTTTTGTTCCTTGCAGGTATGCCGTTGAAGGGAGTCCCGAAACTTTCGGGATTACCATAACACAACGATGTTGATCAAAGATCTGCCGCTTGTCAACCCAAATTTACGTGTAAAAGTACATTGATTCGACTGTATTTGTAGTTAGATCTTTGTATCTAAATAATTTTAATATCGAAATAAGTAAAACTATTATTTCTGTTATATTTTACTGTATCCGCCCCTTAACTTTGCAAAATGATTCAATATGAGAAGTTTACTCTTGCCAATGGGTTAAGAGTTTTGGTACACGAAGATAAAAGTACCCCAATGGCCGTACTAGATGTTATTTATGATGTGGGTGCAAGAGATGAAAACCCGAATAAGACAGGTTTTGCGCATTTATTTGAGCACCTGATGTTCGGTGGAAGTGTCAATATTCCATCATACGACGAACCTTTACAGACTGCCGGAGGAGAAAATAATGCCTTTACCACCAACGATCTTACCAATTATTATTGCCAGTTGCCGGCAGAAAATATAGAAACCGCTTTCTGGCTGGA
>DATHHR010000210.1:0-4301 GCA_035317105.1 Ferruginibacter sp.
CAATAATAAGTACACTCCTTTGGGCGGCGTAGCAGGATACAATGCGGCAGATAGAATTTTTTCGATAGGGATAGGTACGGCAGATAATGCACGCAGCAATGCTTTAACCGTCTTAAAAAATGGAAAAGTGGGATTGGGTACAACAACACCAACAGAAATATTGGATGTTACCGGCAACGTTAAATTTAGCGGCGCATTAATGCCTAACAACACGGCGGGTACAGCGGGACAAGTATTAACAAGTGCCGGCCCAGGGGCTTCGCCGACATGGGCAGTGGCAAATGCGTCATCATTTAATGGTACAAATAATTACGTTGCAAAGTTTACACCTACCGGTTCGGCTATTGGTAATAGTGAAATATATGACAATGGAACATTTGTCGGAATTGGAACTACTACTGCACCTGCAGGTTATTCATTGGCTGTTAATGGTAAAATAATCGCAACTAAACTGGTTGTTCAACTATATGGTAACTGGCCGGATTACGTATTCCAAAATAATTACAAGCTTACGCCGATCGCAGATCTTGAAAAGTATATTGATCAAAATCAACATTTACCCGGTGTACCATCGGCTTGCGATATAGAAAAGAGTGGGATCGATGTAGGCGCTAACCAACAAATTTTATTACAAAAGGTGGAAGAGCTAACACTTTATATCATTGATCAGAATAAAAAGATAGAAGATCAGGACAAGAAGATCGGTCAGCTTCAAACACAGGATGATGAAATACAACAACTTAAAAAGGAGGTAGACGATTTAAAAATGTTGCTTCAGAAAAGCAAATGATCAGTAACAATACTGCCATATAAAAGCAGTTAAATATAATGTACATAATCAGGTCTACTATAATATTGGGATTACTATTTTTCTCTGCAAATTGTTTTGCGCAGAAAATTACGCTGCCGGTATTATTAAAGTCAAAAACTATGAAACCAACATTTTCAAATACCATCAATTATGATCATCTCCATCACCTGGATGATTCGATCTTAATTGTAACGAATGGTGGTATTTGTAAAAATAAAGGGATCATTGTTACGGAAAGCGACCCTACACCTGTACAATCAACAACAGCTCCGGCAAAGCAACAAGCTCCTTTGTTAACCTTACATGGAAATGTTTTGTATAATTTTAATTACAGAAGTTATATCGATACGCCATTTGCGCAAAGCGGGTTAATACAACATACGCTTCAATCATATATCAATGGAAACATAGCCGGGCAATATCCCTTCAGGGCAATATTTACCTATAGAAATTCCAATTCTCCATACTTCAGCAATAGTTCAGATGTTAGCGTTCAATACCGGCAGCCGGATATGTTCGAGCAAATAAAATCTGATCTTAGAAAAGATGCAGATAGTTCATTTGATAAAAATTTATTGGTAAACCCTGCACTGAGATATACAAATCCATTGAATGATTCTTTGCTGGCTCTGGCTGAAAATAATCCGCTAACAAAAAGCTTATATAAAAAATACGATAGTCTTTATACTATCTATAAACAAAACAGGCAAAAGCTGGAAGCGCTGGAAGCAATGGAGAGTAACCGAAATCCAATGCAGGCCCTTATCGAAGCAAGAGAAGCAAAGCTTGCTCCCAAAGCTCCGGCTACAGATAGCCTGACAGATTCTTTGAATATCCCAGACCTTAAAAATATGTGGGGCGCTTCAAAGAGTGGTGAATTTTTACAAAGCTTGCCGGGCGACACTGCTCTTATCACTAAACTTATCTCCAGGTCTAATGCTGATTCGGATCAGGCAAAGATCAAGCAGCGGCAGGATAGCATTATGAAACTAAGGATAGAAGTGATGAGTGATGAAAATAAAATTTTATCCTTACAAAAAAAACTGACAGATTCTTTATCGTCGGTCAAACAAAAGATCAACCAGTTAAATGACCCGGAAGCTATAACAAATTATATCGATCAAAATGATACGACTGAAAAAAAACGTTTGACAGGAGTACAAAAATTTCTGTTATCGGTTGATCAGATAGGTATTGGCAGAAGCTGGTTAAATTATTCCGAACTAACAGTAAAAAATGTTTCACTCAATGGATTTAATATTGAGATGAACCCTCATAAGCTGTACGTAGCCGGTGCCATAGGAAGCGTGAACAGCCAGTTCAGAAATTTTGTCTTGAATAATAATACTTCAACCGATCAATCAGTAAAGCTGGTGCGGTTCGGTATAAAAACTAAGAGTAGAAATAGTTTAATATTTACTGTATATGGAGGCCATAAAGCATTATTAAGTACGGTAGGTATTGACAGTTCGCAAGCAACCCAGAAGATCATGGGCGCTTCTTTAGCCGCTACAGTGCCCATCAATAAAAACATTACTGTTACAGCAGAATATGCCCGTTCGTCTTACAGTGAAATATATGACCCAACCGAAGTAAATAAAGGACTGTTCAGCAAGGTGGTGAATTTTGGTATGCGCGCCAATGAAGCATGGAATATAAAATTCCAAAGTATATATCCACGCACTAATACAAAGATCGATGGAAGCTATAGTAAAATGGGGGCGGCATTTCAATCGTTCACTATTTATACTTCAAATGTAAAACAGGATGCCTATTTGCTTCATGTTAACCAGCTTTTTTTGAAGAAAAAATTATCGCTGGATGCATCCATCAGTAAAAATGATTTTAATAGTCCGCTTACTGCTCCGGGTTATTCTAACTCGGCCGTTTTTAAATCGATCCAATTATCACTTGCTATACCACGCTATCCATTTGTGTCTATTGGCTATTATCCAACATCGCAATTATTTTCAGGCGGAGGCAATGTAGTGTATCAAAGCTGGTACAATACATTGAATGCTATTTCAAGCTATAGTTATAAGCTGGCTAAATTAAATATGAGTACCAATGTAGTGTATACAAAGTTTTATACCAATCAAACCGATACTGCAATTGTATATGATAACGCCAGCACTTTTACAATAAACCATAGTGTGTATTTAACGCCGTTCATATTCCAGGGAAATCTTACGGTTACCGATCAGTTAAATATTCACCTGGTAACAGTAGAGCCACTTGTTTCTTATAACTATAAAAATATTTTAACGCTTAGTGCAAGCGTTAAATGGTCAAAATTAAATGGCACACAGGATCTGTGGGGCGGTACTGCGGGAATGGGGATACTGATAAAAAATATTGGTACAATTCAATTCAATTATGATAAAGTGTATTTGCCGGCTTACAGTGGAGCGCTGATGCCGGTTGATATGGGTAGGATAACGTTTAATAAAATATTTTAAAAATATTGTATGAAGAAAACAGGCATTATACTATTACTGCTTTTCATTACTTGTTGCGGGATGGCTCAAATAACTATTCAGCCCATATTACCGGAAGTAGGCATTATGCAAAAAAGCCAGCTGTGGAATATCCTGGCGATCAATAATTCGGATTATCCGTTAAACTGCAATATTGTTTTAACGATACAAGACAGGCAAACAGGAGCAGAGGTATTGAGTGCTACCACTTCCACTTTTACATTAGAAAAAGGAAGCAAGCAATTAAATGAAGCGAATCTTGATCCGCAGTACACGTATTTTTCGGGAGATAAAATGGATCAGTTTTTAACAGTAGGCAGTTATATGGCCTGCTTTAAATTTACTGGACAAGGGCATTTATCTGGAGCAGAGCTGAATGAAGTTTGTGTTCCGTTTGATGTTGCGCCATTAAGTCCGCCAATACTAATATTACCTGCAGATAGTTCTGTCTTGCAAACACAACCAGCACAATTCTCCTGGCAACCGCCTGCTCCGCTTACGATGTTCCAGCAATTGCATTATGAAATACTGGTTGCAGAGATCCTTCCCGGCCAAAAACCGGAAGAAGCGGTTGAATTAAATGCACCTTTTTATATAGACCTGAATGTACCAAACAGCGTTATGAATTATACGGGAGCATATCCTAGTTTCGAAAAAGGAAAATGGTATGCTTGGCAAGTGGTAGCACAAGATGGAGAGAGCTATGCAGCTAAAACACAGGTATGGGATTTTGAAATATCCACACAACAAATACCAGCTGTGCAGCCGGTATCAACCAATTATGTTTTGTTGCTAAGCGACAAAGAACCTTCAGAAGGAGTTCATGAGCTTACAAGTTCTACGCTTTCGGTTAAATATTATTCTTACGATAAAGACTATACCGGTACAATCACTTTTATAGGGCCTGATGGAAATGAAATAGAAGAAAAATCTGTGCATATAGCATACGGCGAAAATTTCTTTACATACAAACTCGACAATAATTTTAAAAAAGAAACAACTTATTCAATGCA
>DATHHR010000211.1:0-2868 GCA_035317105.1 Ferruginibacter sp.
GCTGGCTTATAACCCGGATCGGCCACAATAGATTTATTCGAATAATAGATCGCCGAATCATATTTTCCCAAATAATAATTACATACCCCTATATTCATATACGGAGCTGCTTCCTTCGGGTCTGTTTCGCTCGCTTTCTTATACCATTCAATTGCCTGCCCATAATTCTTTTTGTAGAAATAGATCAGTGCAAGATTGTTTAAACAAAATACGTTACCGGGGTTCAGCTCTATCGCACGCTTGTTATGAACTTCTGCCGGGTCGTACTGTAAAATGCTCGAATACGCCGCAGCTAATCGTCCTTCGGCATTATCGTCATCCGGGTTAGCTACCAGCGCCTTCGTTAATATCCCTATTTCTTCCACTGTGTATTGTTTCTGCTTTGCGGCATCTTTCTCATTTTTAAAAACACTAAGTATTGTGCTGTTAAGCACGGCAATTGAATAAACTGTCTTGTACGATGGATAGTCGTAAGGATGGGTCCTGTAATTTGTCATTATATAATCTGCATTCGCCGCATCTGTATATTGTATCCGGTTACGGTCTTCCTCCGGCAGCAGCATTACATTATTATCCACTAAAGATTTAAATTCACAATTAACCCTTATAGTTTTTGATTTATCGGTCTCAAGAAGGCAATCTAATCCTTGTTTAAAACTACATCCCCAGTAATCCATTTCATAGTGCTTGCGCAGATATTCTTTGTCGTGAGAAACAAAATTATTAAAATATACCTGGTTGGATGGATAGTTGCT
This sequence comes from Ferruginibacter sp., assembly GCA_035317105.1. Classification (GTDB taxonomy): domain Bacteria; phylum Bacteroidota; class Bacteroidia; order Chitinophagales; family Chitinophagaceae; genus Ferruginibacter. The sequence continues at coordinate 756 of DATHHR010000211.1, forward strand.
GACCATAAAAAAAATGATACGGACCACCTGCAACATACAAATCCCCTGCACGATTAGCCTATATTTTGTTTCCAGCATTTTATCAATAAAATAAAGCGCAAGAAAAACGAATGAAGGATATACAAAATACAAGTGGCGCCAATCATCATAGATCATCGAATGCAAAACGATCACAGCCACTATTGGTGTAAAAAAGCATATCAGGTATAAAAGTAAATTACGCTCCCTTCCATTTATTAGATAAGCCAACGGCCTCCTGATAATATTAATACCTACCCATATGATTCCGGCAAAGCCTGTTATTAGCCATAATTCCGGATTAGTTATTAAAAACCATATCGGAAAATAAGTCCATGGAAGTTTTGCAGGCTGTTCATACTTTCCATTTATAAAATTGCTTCCTTTAAACAAATCAAAATGAGCCAGCTTACTGTAAGATTCAACAAAATTATGCACTGGGTCTTTCCACAAATAAGGCCACGCTAAGTAAAGTAAAAAACAAAAACCACATGAAAACAACAACATGTTTTGCACAGTTTTTCTGGTTTCTTTTTTATTAACAAGATTGACAACAAAATCTATGAGCAGAAATAACAATAGAAAACAAAACAGCATTACCCCCATTATCCGTATACTGGTCATATACCCGCACGATAGCCCAAGCGCCAGAAACAACCACGGCTTATTTTTTTCAAATGCCATCTGGCCAACGGCGAGCGTTATGATGAACATACATAAGAAGGGCAGATCTTTGCTGTTAAAGAATGAATGTGCATATATGCGCGGTGTTAATAAGAGCATTAGAAATCCTAAGATCGCGATATACTTCTTTCCGAAAAGCCTTATCAAAAGCACGTACCCGGCAAATACACTGACAAGAAAAAATAGATGCGTTACCAGGTGCCGCATCAGGTAAATATCTCTTGAATCGGTCAGGTTAAACCATTTCTCAAAAAAGACCAACAGCAATTCAAATCCCGCGCCATGGTTATCCGTGGCCGTAGTAAATAATTCCTGGTTATCATAAAAAATATAATTATAACTAAGCAAGCCCGGCCCTCTCTGAAAGGGTTCATCCCATCCTACTCCATAATCTTTATACGTAGCTAACCCAATCACCAGCGCGATAAAAAACAAAATAATGCCAGGTATATATGGGTTAAGCCATGGTAATGAAGCTATTTCTAATTTAAAAGAAAATTTTTCTTTTTGCGCCTTCGCCTGCTGGCTCACCACACTACTTCTGGCATCCGGCTTGGTAGCCGTTTGTTTATTTTGTCTTTTAGTCATAAATAAAACATTGTTGCAAAAAAATCGGAATAAAAATAACATCCATTACATCTCATAAATATCCGTCATATAAAAACCCTCTCGCAATTTTATCAATATGCTTCTACGCCCGGCAAATTTTCCACAAAACAAGATAGAAACACAGTAAAAGGTCGCAAAATAATACACAAATGGACATTTTATCAGTCAAAATGGTACTATTATTGACTTTTTTACCTCATTTTGCCCTGAAAATGGTAGTTCAATGCCAGCAAATGGTACTTTTTTAGCCTGAAAATTAACCCTGAATTAACCCAAATTAACCTTTTAGGGTTTGCCGTAATAAAAAAAGCTCCCTGCTATAGGAGCTTTTCATTTGAATATTATTAGCCTCGTGGTAAACTTTCTTTATGCTCTTATCATTAACTCCCTATCCCTTCCCAATGTATGATCTCTGATAATGGCAAATTATTATATTTTACATGCCGTATCGAAATTATTGCTACCAGGGGAAATACAAATCCAAATGATCCCCAATAAAACTGATTTCTGTTTAATTCCTTTGCTTTGATAGTGGTTATTATCATTATCATTATTCTGAATATCGAATGTATCGCAAGAAATACTATAAGGTTGTTCATAAAAGTAATTTTTAAGGATGAACTATTCGTTTTGATTAGTTATAGTTAACAGTTACCGGAACACCAGTTGCATTGGTGTAAGCTGCTGAGAACTGGCCAGCTGTTACGTTAAGAGTAGCGCCTACAGTAAGTGTTTGTGTGCCGCCTATGCTTAAAGCGCCGGTTGCAGAAGGGCTGCTGGTAAAGGCATTCACGTTCATGTT
>DATHHR010000212.1:0-19311 GCA_035317105.1 Ferruginibacter sp.
TTGGAACACCTGTAACAGGCGCCATTTTCGCTTTGGAAGTATTAGCCATCGGCAGAATAAAATATGATGCATTGATCCCTTGCCTGATCGGCAGTATCATTGCGCATATCACCTGTATCTCTTGTGGCATTCACCACACACATTATACCATTGCCTACACTGATAACAGCATTGTATCTTTTCTGCATATTGATTTTAATATCCTGTTATTATTGAAAGTTATTGTTGCTGCGGTATTGTTTGGATTGGCAAGTTTTGTATTTGCAAACCTTACCCACTTTATTAAAAATAAAAGCAACGAGCTTATCCCAAATAAATGGCTCATCCCTATTATTGGTGCTGTGTTAATTGTTGGGATCAGTTATGCCATTGGCAGTTTTAATTATTTAGGTCTGGGTGTTACCAATCCTAATAATGGCCCAAGTATTGTAAATGCATTTCATGCAGACGGCGCCACTTATTTTAGCTGGTTCTGGAAATTATTATTAACGGCTATCACCTTAGGCATGGGTTTTAAAGGCGGTGAGGTAACGCCGTTATTTTTTATCGGCGCAGCCTTAGGAAATACTTTAGCAGTCCTCAGCAGTGCTCCAATCGATCTTTTTGCCGGCCTGGGATTTATTGCTGTTTTTGCAGGCGCTACTAATACGCCATTAGCCTGTACCATAATGGGCATCGAATTATTCGGCGGGGCTAATATTATTTATTATGCTGTGGCCTGCTTTACGGCTTACTATTTTAGCGGGCACGCGGGTATTTATCAATCGCAAAAAACAGCTGTTGCAAAATATACTGATGCTGCTGATCTTTAAAATGCAACCACACTACAGAAAGACTTAACAATTACATTACAAACTGGTTATATATTTGCAAACTGATTTAAAAGTGAGATCAAGGCATGCAAAAAAACACTATTATACTCTTTATAATAATAAGTTTTATTACGCTTTCTGCAAAGGCGCAGCAAGTGGATACCTTAAAGGAAGAAAAACTCTCCTGCCATTTCCAGGCAACTGTTATTACACAATACAAACCGGGTTTCCAGGCAAAATATTCGGGCACAAATAGTCTGCTTACAAAAGAAGAAACACAAAGCACCATTACTTCTACGCTATTTGCCGGCGCTAAATTATGGAAGGGTGCTACCGTTTTTATAAACCCCGAAATATCAGGAGGCTCAGGATTAAGCAGCACATTGGGTGTTGCCGATGCAACCAACGGCGAAGCATTTCGTGTAGGCAGTGCCGATCCAAAAATATATTTAGCAAGACTTTTCTTCAGGCAATTATTTGCGTTGAATAAAAACACTGTTTACCAATCATCAGATTTTAATCAGCTGGCTGGTTACATACCAACAAAATATTTCGCTGTAACAGTTGGTAAAATTGGCGTTGCGGATTATTTTGATGCGAATAGCTATAGTCATGATCCAAGAACACAATTCATGAGCTGGGGATTGATGGATAATGGTGCATGGGATTACCCTGCAAACACGCGTGGCTATACACCAAGCGTAATGCTGGAATATGTTACCCCGAAAAATGAATTACGTTATGCACTTTCCTTATTGCCAACTGTAGCTAATGGTAATGATATGGATTGGGATATTGGCCAATCGAACTCAAGTACACTTGAATTTACACACCATTACAAAGCACATCATGGAAGGCCGGGAACGATCAGGTTGTTATCATTTTTAGAGACAACACATATGGGTAATTACGATCAAAGTATTGCACTTAACCCAACTGCCCCGGATATTACTGCTACTGGAAAATACGGCAATATTAAATACGGTTTCGGTATTAACCTCGAAGAAGAACTAACCGATAATATGGGCTTTTTTGCAAGAGCAAGCTGGAACGATGGCCATACGGAAACCTGGGCCTTTACAGAGGTTGATCAAAGCATCAGCTTTGGTTTATCATCAAAGGGAACACAATGGAAGCGTGCAGGTGATAACACCGGTCTGGCTTTTGTAACCTCAGGTATTTCTCAATCTCACAGTGATTATTTAAAAGATGGCGGCGAAGGATTTATGCTGGGCGATGGCAATTTAAATTATGGTTTAGAACACTTGCTGGAATTTTATTATTCAGCAGAAGTGGTTAAAAATAGCATCTATGTTTCCGGCGCTTACCAGTTTGTCGTTAATCCGGGTTATAATAAGGATAGAGGCCCTGCGAATGTTTTTTCTCTTCGTGTTCACGCAAGAATATAATTTTTCTTTTTATCAGCTGTAGTTTTTCAATTAAGCATCGTTGTGTCACTCACTTCAACGATATATCACTATTGAGCAAATACGTGTAATAATCTATAATTTAGTTCGTTTATATTTGTTTTAGTAACTTACTTATCCAACCTAATATCCTATCTGATTATGGCAGAATGTGTCGAATGTGGGGCATACACTAAATTTAATGGTGGTCTCTGTACAAAGTGTTACAATAATAAAAATTCAAAAGCAATTAATAATGAAACGCATGGATTAACAGATAAAGAAAAGCGTTATCGTTATGACATGATAAAAGGGAGAATTGCTGAAACATTAATACAAGAACTGTTTCTTAGCTTAAATTACAATGTATTTAGATATGGAATGGAAAATACTATTCCCGGTATTATGGAACTATTAAAAGGTGTTCGTTCTGATGTCGCAGAAGCAATTAGAAGAATGCCAGATTTTGTTATGCAGAATCCTGAAACTAAAGATGTCTATTTTGTTGAGGTTAAATTTAGAGCAAATGAAAATTATAGCATAAAGGATTTACCTAAAAACTATCCTTATGAAAATGCTTACATTATTATTGTATCGAAAAAGCACATAAAATGTATTACTGTGGCTGAGCTCTTTGATGGCAAAGAGATTTCCCCTACTTCTCATAATTATTTAGGTAGTAGAAATGAGTTTGCTCTTGATAAAGAAGTGATAATTGAATTCTGTAAATTCGCTATAACATTTTTTGAAAATGTATAGTTAAAATAACGCACAACTGTTGAAATGTGCGACGCCAATGAAGCTTAATTAATAACTAATGTTCGGCTCAAAAATATTTTCACAATGGATGTAAACTTTAATAAAAACGAAGATGCCATGAAATTAACCTGGGCTCAGGTTAAGCACCGCCTGGAAATTATCCACGAAGGCGGCGGCAAAAAATCGATCGACAAACAACACGAAAGAAATAAACTCACTGCAAGAGAAAGAGTAAGCTATCTCTGCGATGCAGATAAACCATTTACAGAGATCGGCGCTTTTGCGGGCTACGATATGTATGCAGAATACGGTGGTTGTCCGTCTGCAGGATTGGTAAGCGGTATTGGATATGTGAGTGGCAGGCAATGCATCATCATCGCCAACGATCAAACAGTGAAAGCGGGTGCCTGGTTTCCTATCGCAGGCAAAAAAAACCTGCGCATGCAAGAGATCGCGATGGAAAATAAATTGCCGGTTATTTACTTAGTGGATAGCGCCGGTGTATTTCTTCCTTTGCAGGATGAGATCTTTCCTGATAAAGAACATTTTGGCCGCGTGTTCAGGAACAATGCGAAGATGAGTGCCATGGGCATTACGCAAATTGCCGCCGTAATGGGCGCTTGTGTTGCGGGCGGCGCGTACTTGCCGATCATGAGTGACGAGACATTAATGGTAGAAGGCAATGGCTCTATTTATTTAGCAGGTCCTTATTTAGTTAAAGCAGCGATCGGTGAAGACGTGGATGGCGAAACATTAGGCGGCGCTGAAACCCACAATGCGATCAGCGGTATTGCCGATTATAAATTTGAGACGGAACAGGATTGCCTGGATTATATTAAAAAGACCATCAGCAAATTAGGCGCTCCTGAAAATGCAGGCTTCGATCGTATTCAATCTATCGCGCCAGCAAAAAAGAAAGAAGATATCTACGGCATCATGAATGAAGGAAATACTAAGCCTTACAATATGCTCGATATTATCGACTGCATAGCAGATGCCGGTAGCTTTGATGAATTTAAAGAAGAGTATGGTAAAACGATCATCTGCGGCTATGGCCGTGTTGATGGCTGGGCAGTTGGTATTGTAGCCAACCAACGTTTAGTGGTAAAAAATAAAAAAGGTGAAATGCAATTGGGCGGTGTTATTTATAACGACAGTGCCGATAAAGCGGCCCGCTTTATTATGAACTGCAACCAGAAAAAAATACCCTTGGTTTTTTTGCAAGATGTTACGGGCTTTATGGTAGGCAGCAAAAGCGAACATTCCGGCATTATAAAAGACGGTGCCAAATTAGTGAATGCTGTGGCAAATTCTGTAGTTCCAAAGATCACGATCATCGTAGGTAACAGTTATGGCGCGGGTAATTACGCAATGTGCGGCAAAGCCTACGATCCCCGTTTTATTTATGCCTGGCCAACAGCAAAGATCGCCGTAATGGGTGGTGAGCAGGCTGCTAAAACATTATTACAAATACAGGTAGCTTCATTAAAAGCAAAAGGCAAAGAGATCACTGCTGAAGATGAAAAGAAATTATTAGATGAGATAACACAGCGTTATTTCGATCAGACAACACCGTATTATGCGGCAGCACGTTTATGGGTTGATGCGATCATTGATCCTGCAGAAACCAGGACGCTGATCTCTGAAGGTATCAATGCAGCCAACCATAATAAAGATATTGCGGAATTTAAAATGGGCGTGGTGCAAGTGTAATGGCAAATGGTTAATTGTAAATGATAAATGGTAAACGTAAAGCACTTATGAATTGGGTATTGTTTTATTGTTTTTTGGAATTTGCTTTCTGTATTTTTACTTTTTGCTTTTAACTATTACATTAATGTCTATTCAAATATATACAGACGGTTCTTCAAGAGGAAACCCGGGACCAGGCGGTTACGGAACGATCTTATTATCCGGCACGCATCGTAAAGAATTATCGCAGGGATATCGGCTTACAACTAATAACAGGATGGAACTAATGGCCGTTATTGCAGGGCTGGAAGCTATTAAAAATAGCGAGCTGCCTATCACTGTTTATTCTGATAGCCAGTATGTGGTAAAAGCAGTAGAACAAGGATGGCTAAAAACATGGATGGCTACCAACTTTAAAGGCGGCAAAAAAAACAGTGATCTTTGGAAACATTATCACCAGCTCTCTCAAAAATTTACGATAAAATTTGTATGGGTAAAAGGCCATGCGAATAATCCGCTCAATAACCGATGTGATGAATTAGCTACTGCTGCCGCAGACGGAAAGGACCTGATAATTGATGAAGTATACGAGAAGGAAAATAGAAATGTAAAATCTTAAATGTAAAATTTTGAATGTAAAAGTAAATACAGGCTTCGGTATGCTCCTAAACTTTTACATTTTACATTTATTATTCTACATTTTACATTAAAAAAATCATGCTACCGCAACAGGTTTAACCACATATTTATTTACAAGGTAATACCCTCCAAATAAGATAGTGCTAAAAACCAATGTTGAGTACACGCTCATTTTGTAAAAGGGCACGCCTGCTGCAAGACAATTGACAAAGCCGATAGCTGTTTTTGGGTAAGGAACGCTGTTAATATCCAGGCCACCTACTAACCAAACACCAAAATTAGAGAATACAAAATAAGCCGTAGCGCCTACTAATGAACCCGCAATAATATCTAACACATTTTCTTTTCTTAAATTAAAGCCTACTACAGTGATAGCGGCAAATAAAGCATAGTTCAATAATTGCCCATCATAAAAACCGCTGATAGTAGATAAGCCATTTCTGTACAACACCTCATACATAACATCAGAAATAAATAAAGAAAGGATTGGTAATAAAAAAGACAATCTTTTATCTGTCACAACAGATCCGGCAAATAATGCCATGGCTATTTGCGGTGCAAAACCAAAGGGTCTGCCCGGCAAAACGCGGTACAGCGAAGCTATTACTATCAATAATATAAAGCTTACAATGGTTGATTTATCGATCTTCATTTTGATTCTTTTGTCTACCAAAAATAAGCAAAATTTTGTAATAAAACTTATTGAATATCTTTATAATATGGCTACCCATAATACCACCGGAAAACTAGGAGAACAAATGGCTGCGGGTTATTTTACCCAGGCCGGATATAGTATAATTGAAAAGAACTGGCGCCATTCACACTGGGAAGTTGATATCATTGCAAGCAAAAATAATGTGCTGCATTTTATTGAAGTAAAAACCCGCAGGACAAAAAAATTCGGTCTGCCCGAAGAAAATGTAAACAAGAAAAAGATCCAATACCTGATCAATGCATCGGCAGAATACCTGGACCTTCATCCCGAATGGAAAAGAGTACAATTTGATATCCTCGCAATCTCAATACTTAAAAATGAGCCGGTGGAGTACTTTTTGATCGAAGACGTGTACTTATAAATGTAAAATATCGAATGTAAAATATTAAATGTAAAAGTGAAATACAAGCTTATACAGAAAGCAAAACTTTTACATTTTACATTGAAGATTTTACATTTTACATTTATTTCTTAAATGTGATCTCCTCCTTCATCCTTTCCACCATATTATAGGTAGCCGGACAAAAAGAAATATTCTGTTTGTGCACATGCAAATAATCTGTCATTTTCTTTTTGGTAAGATGTGGGAACTCTGCGCAATCTGTAGGCCGTACCGCGTAGATAGTGCATTTATTATCTGTAAGATTTAGAAACTGGCAAGGCTGCTTAATATTCTGCCAATCCTTATCTTTTTTAACGTAGACCAAATATTTTTCTTTGAATCCCGCAGGCGTCATATCAAGGTGTTCGGATATTCTTTTGATATCTTTCGGTGTAAAAGTAGGTGTCATCTTTTTACAGCAATTGCCGCAGGTAAGACAATCAGTTTCTGCCCATACTTTTTTATCGATCGCATCTACTACAGCGTGTAGATCTTTAGGGGGATTTTTTTCTACTTTAGTTAAAAACGATTTGAACGCTTTTGCGTTGTACCTTACCTTTTGTTTGAAAGAACGAAGATTAATTGCGATCATGCTGAATATTGATAACTATTATCGAATTTTGGATGACCGAAAATAACACATAATTATTAATAGTGTGCATTTAAGTAAACTCCTAAGCTTGCTAAACAAATAAATTAACGATGTGGGAACCGTATAAAAAAGGATTCAAAGCATACCTGCAGCTGGAGAAATCGTTAAGCGATAATTCAGTTGAAGCCTACCTGCATGATATTGAAAAACTAACTACCTATTTAGAAGTAAGCAATGATTTAAAAACACCCCAGCAGATCGAATTAAAGGACCTGGAAAAATTTGTACAGTGGGTAATGGAACTCGGTATGACTGCGGGTTCTCAGGCTAGGATCATTTCGGGATTAAGGAGTTTTTTTAAATATTGTTTACTCGAGCGTATCATAACTATAGACCCCGCTACCCTGCTGGAATCGCCCAAATTAAAAAGGTCTTTGCCCGATGTTTTAAGCTTTGCAGAAATAGAAAATATCATCGCTCAAATAGACCTCAGCAAACCTGAAGGCGGCCGCAATAAAGCCATTTTAGAAACATTGTATAGCTGTGGGTTGCGCGTTAGCGAATTAGTGAACCTGCGCATCAGCAGTTTGTTTTTAGATGTAGGCTTTATAAAAGTAATTGGCAAGGGCGATAAAGAAAGACTGGTACCCATTGGCAGCGATGCTATTAAATACATCAACCTGTATAAAAATAATATCCGTGTACATATGCCGATAAAACCGGGCAATGATGATATCTTATTTTTAAACCGGCGTGGCGCCAAATTATCAAGGGTAATGATATTTTTGATCATTAAACATTTAGCAAGGGAAGCCAGCATCTCGAAAAATATATCTCCGCATACTTTCCGCCATTCATTTGCCACACACCTGGTAGAAGGCGGTGCAGACCTGCGTGCCGTACAGGAAATGCTGGGCCATGAAAGCATTACTACCACAGAGATCTATACGCATTTGGATAGGGATTTCTTAAGAAATACTTTACAGCAATTTCATCCGGCTTTTAAATAAATTGTCTGAATTGGGATTCGTGGGATTGTTGGATTAAAGGATTATTGCGAATAAATTAAATCCCAATAATCCTTTGATCGGACGAATCCCAATTCAGACAAAAAAAGTAGCTTTATACCATGACTACACGATCCAATGACATCATTATTGTAGGCGCAGGGCCAACAGGCTTAATGCTCGCCAATCAGCTAACACGCTTCGGTATCGATTATATCATTCTCGATCAAAAAACAGGACCAACAGACCAATCAAGAGCCTTAGTTGTGCATGCAAGAAGCATGGAGATATACCAGCAAATGGGATTAAGCGATCAGGTGCTTGCAGATGGCCAACAAAATGGCGGTATAACATTATATAGAAATGGTAAGCAAACCGGGTCTGTTAACCTTATTAATGTCGGTGAAAACAAAAGCCCTTTTCCTTTCATGATGATGTACGAACAAAGTAAAAATGAAACCCTGCTATATAATAATTTATTAAAGCAGAACAGATCCGTGGAATGGAACACAACGATCAATAGCATCGAAAAAACAAACGACAGCTATTCTTTAAAAGCCACCCAATCAAATAACGATATTATTTTTCAATGCAAATATTTGATCGCCTGCGATGGCAGCAAAAGTATTGTGAGGGATTTTTCTCAAGTACCTTTTACGGGCGGTACTTATGAAGATGTTTTTTATGTGACCGATACACATGTTAATGCTGGTCTTACCAGCGAACGACTTTCTTTATTTCTAAGCAATCGTTCCATCACAATGTTTTTTCCGATAAAGGGTGATTATCGCTTTAGGGTATTGGGTGTTTTACCAAAGGAGTATTATAAGCGTGATGATATCCCTTTTGAAGAGATAATGAATAATATAAAAACAGAGATCAAAAAACCAATGGATTTTTATGATACCAACTGGCATTCAACTTATAAACTGCACCATAAAAAAGTAACACATTTTAGTAAAGACAATATCTTCTTTGCAGGAGATGCTGCACACGTGCACAGTCCGGCTGGAGGACAAGGTATGAACACCGGTTTACAGGATGTCTACAATCTTGCATGGAAATTAGCACTGGTGCAAAAAGGAAAAGCGGCGCCGGCATTATTAGATACTTATCACGAAGAAAGAGATCCGGTAGCAAAAACATTATTAAAAACTACCGACAAGCTTTTTGCAGCAATGATATCAGACAATTTTTATCATAATGTTCTGCGATTATATATAGTTCCATTTTTTGTACCGCTTGTTACCAAATTCAGATTTGTACGCAGGCTAATGTTTTTGACAGTCTCTCAAATACAGATCAGCTATTTATCTTCTTCTTTATCTAAAGGAAAAGCAGGCAAGGTAAAGGGCGGTATGAGGCTACCTTATTTTTTTGTCGCACAAAATAACAAGGCTATTTCGATCTATGATCTGATAAAAGAAAAAGCTATCAATCCATTTACAGTTTTGGCATACAATACTCCTGCTGATAGTTTTGCAGCATTAAATAGATCGTTCTTTAATTTATTACTGCTGGAAGTAAATAAAACGAACGATACTGATCTAAAAGAGATCGGACTTCCTGATAGTTTTGTTATTGTTGTACGCCCGGATAATTATATCGCCTACATTTCTACAAAAGCTGATACAAGTGAATTGGGTAATTTTATGAACGAAGCTTATTTTTTAAATAAAACTTAAGCCTCCGCAATGATCATGATCCACTCTCCTCTCGGAAATGTTGAAATATATTTTAACCCGTGTTGAGACAACCCAAATTTAATAGCATCCTCATCCTGCTTTAAAAATCCACTTAATAATATTTTAGTCCCGGGTTTTGAAGCTGAGCTTATTGCTGTAAGATTTGCAAGGATCACATTCAAATTGATATTCGCTAAAATAACATCGTATTTTTCTCTTGCAGGCATTGCATCCTGCAATTCGACCGTAATTTTTGTGCAATGATTTAGCTCCACATTTTCTTTGGCATTAGTAATGCTCCATTCGTCATTATCGATCGCTAAAACCTTTGTTGCGCCAACCATTTCAGCCAGGATGGCTAACACACCCGTTCCTGTACCAAAATCAATAACAGTTTTTTCTCTGAAATCGATCTGCTCCATTTGTTGCACCATTAAATAAGTGGTAGCATGATGGCCCGTTCCAAAACTCATTTTAGGCGTGATAATTATTTCATGCCGTACATTAAATATTGTTTCATGAAAATGTGCCCTTATCGCAACCCAGCTATCTACGATCACCGGTTCAAAATCCTGTTCCCATTTTTCGTTCCAGTTAATATTTTCTACGGTAGATCTTGTGTAGCGAAATACCGGCAGCATATCTTTTACCAATTCAAAAGCTTCTTCGCTAAATATTGCCTCAGGAATAAATGCTTTTAAAAAATTATCGGTTTCTTCAAATCCTTCGAAACCCTGTTCGCTTAATAAGGCAATTAGCTGATCCGCTTCTTCAGCAGTGTCAGTTTCAAAATCAAATTGCAAGTAATTCATAATTAATGGATAATTGATAATGGATAATTGACAATTAAAATGCCAACTCAAAAAAAACTCCGAAGAATTTCTCCGGAGTAAATAATATAATCTTCCAGTCACCCCTTCGGGGCCGGGGGGCTTTAGTTGTTAGCTGGCGCTTCAGGCTTTGGCATCAATACTTTTCTGCTCAATTTATATTTACCTGTGCGTGGATCAACTTCAAGTAGCTTTACTTTTACTTTATCGCCTTCTTTGAAGATCCCTTCCATTGTTTCTAAACGTTTCCAGCTTATTTCGCTGATGTGTAGCAGGCCTTCTTTTTTAGGTAAGAATTCTACAAACGCACCAAACTCTTTAATGCTTTTAACCGTTCCTTCGTAAGTAGCGCCAACTTCCGGTGCTGCTACTAAACCTTTAACCCATGCTACTGCTTTATCCAGGCTTTCTTTTTGCGGAGAGAAAATGCTCACTTCACCAAAATTGCCTACTTCTTCAATATTTACTGTAGCACCAGTCTCACGTTGAATTTCTTGTATGATCTTACCGCCGGGCCCGATAACCGCACCGATAAATTCTTTATCAATAGTTAATTTAACCATTCTTGGAGCATGTGGTTTAACATCATCTCTGTGTCCTGCAACACATGCATACATTGCATCCAGGATGTGTAATCTGCCTTGCTTAGCTTGTGATAAAGCCTGGCGCATAATGTCCATGCTTAAACCATCCACTTTAATATCCATTTGTACACCGCAAATACCATCTCTGGTTCCGGTAACTTTAAAATCCATATCACCTAAATGATCTTCATCACCTAAAATATCAGTCAATACAGCAAACTGGCCTTCTTTTGCAATTAAGCCCATTGCCACACCACTAACGTGTTTCTTTAAAGGAACACCTGCATCCATCAATGCTAATGAACCGGCACAAACCGTAGCCATTGAAGAAGAACCGTTTGATTCAAGGATATCACTCACTACTCTAACTGTATAAGGATATTCAGATCCAGGCATCATTTTTTTCAATGAACGCATAGCCAGGTTACCATGACCAACTTCACGACGGCCAACACCACGCATCATTTTCACTTCACCTGTTGAGAATGGAGGGAAATTATAATGTAAGATGAATTTTGTATAATCAGATTTGAAAGCGCTTTCAACCAACAATTCATCTAAAGGCGTACCTAAAGTAACCGTAGTTAAAGATTGTGTTTCTCCTCTTGTAAATAATGCAGAACCATGTGGTGTAGGTAATGTATCGATCTCCATGCTTAAAGCGCGGATATCTTCTGTACCTCTGCCATCCAAACGTTTTCTATCAGTTAAGATCATATCACGTACAACATTATATTGTAATTCGCCATAATAATGACCGATCAATGCTTTGTCTTCCGCAGGTAATTCTTCACCTAAGAATGTTTTAATTTCTTCTTTTATTGCAGCAAATGCATCGCTTCTATCGTGTTTTGCAGAAGCTGATGATGCAATTCCATAAACTTTATCTTTAGCGAAAGCAGTTATTTTTTCAAACAATTCTTCGTTGCGATAAGGTTTTTTATATTCTCTGTTAGCTGTGATACCAACTTTAGCGCGTAAGTCTCTTTGTGCTGCAACTTGCATGCGAATAGCATTGTGTGCTAATTCGATCGCTTTGATCAGATCATCTTCCTGGCACTCGTCAGCTTCACCTTCTACCATCATGATATTTTTATCAGTAGCAGCGATGATGAATTCTAAATTTGATTCAGCTAATTGCGTACGGGTTGGGTTAATGATGAATTCACCATTCACTCTCGCAACACGTACTTCAGAAATAATTTCCTGGATAGGAATATTTGAAACAGCCAATGCAGCTGATGCAGCTAAACAAGCCAATGAATCAGGGATCACTTCGTTATCAGAAGAGATCAATGAAATTAAAACCTGTACATCACATAAATAATCTTCCGGGAACAAAGGACGAAGTGCTCTGTCGATCAAACGGCTTGTCAATATTTCATAATCGTTCAACCTTGCTTCTCTTTTGAAAAAAGAACCGGGGATACGACCGTTAGAGGAGAATTTTTCCTGATAATCTACTGATAAAGGAAAAAACGACTGACCGTCTTTTGGTTCTTTATTAGCAACTACTGTTGCAAGGATAATACAATTACCCTGGCGAACTGTAACAGCGCCATCTGCCTGACGAGCCATTTTGCCCGTTTCGATCGTAACCATTCTACCGCCGCCGATATCGAATGTTACTGAATTAATATTAAAACTCATGTTGAATTAATTTATAAGTGTTTTTGAAAAGGGACCGGAATATGATTATCCGCCCATGTATAAAACGTACCCAAATAAAAATAATTCCCAACTCTGTAATAGAAAGTTGGGAATCAATATTATTTAGACATTGTGATTTAAATTATTTACGTAGACCTAATTTTTCAATTAAAGCTCTGTAACCTGTTAGATCGTGCTTGCTTAAGTATGTTAGTAAACGCTTACGTTGACCTACCATTCTCATTAATCCACGTTGAGAGGAGAAATCTTTTTTGTTTGTCTTAAGATGGTTAGATATCTCGTTGATACGCTCTGTTAAAAGCGCAACCTGACCTTCTGTTGACCCTGTGTTAGTAGCTTTACCACTGTAAGTTGTAAAAATCTTTGCTACCTTTTCTGTTGTTAAATACGGCATCTCTTTAATTTTTTAACGTCTTTGTTAATTTTTCTTTTTTAAGTGTTTGCAAAGGTAGGTAAAAAGATTGTTATAACGGCTATCCAATCTCAATTTTATTATAAAAACCCACTATATATCTGAATTACAATCTAAAAAGATGGCAATTAGTCCATATATTTCAGATTAACAGCGAATAGTATGATAAATATGAACCAAAAAAAGCTGGTAAAAATGGCAATTACGGCAGAGAAAAAGGTGCAGCCGAAAAGGATGTAGGGTGCCAGTATGCCTAATAAGGTTCCCGCTAAAAAGAAATAAAACCCTCTTTTTTTCAATTTCCAAATGAGCGAAACCCCCAATATGCAGATAAACGAGCCAAAAAAAGTGTACATAGATAATTGCCTTACCACAAACGGCGTGCAATTATCTACGAATTTATCCAGCATTTGCATGAAGCTTTGTTTCAGCGAAGTATCCGCGCTTAAATAAGGAACCATTTGTTTTTCCTGCGCAATACCATCCATTAACAGCTTTGCCTGATCTCTCGGATAACAATAGGTCTGTGCATTTTTAAATAAGCTGATCCCGTTAACGAGCAATGCTATCACACAAACTATCGAAATAAATCGTAATCTTTTATCAGTCAGTAGTTGTTTTGTACCGGTCATATTTTTTATCTTTTTTAGCCAGCCTTAGTACTGCTATTAAGCTTTATTCTCCGAAAGCTTTCGGAGGCACATTTCATCAGTAGATCAACGATGGAGCGGCAAATATATCAACTTTTTTTCGAGGTTTATTTTTAATCAGCCATATTTGCCAATGATAATACTATGCTAACAAACTTTGCCATAATCGGGTGCGGCAGAATTGCCAAAAGACATGCAGAACAAATTGCCCGCCTGGGTAATTTAAAAGCTGTTTGTGATACAAATATTGATCGCGCAAAGGAACTGGCTGATCAATATAATGCCACTGCATATTTTTCAATAGATGAATTATTGGCTGCCGAAAAAAGCATCGGCGTAGTAAGCATCTGTACACCCAATTGGTTACACGCCGAGCATGCCATAAAAGCTTTGAACGCCGGCAACAACGTATTGTGCGAAAAACCATTAAGCATCAAAGTAGCAGACGGAAAAAAAATGATCCAAGCAGCTGAAAAGGCAGGCAGACGCTTGTTTGTAGTAAAACAAAACCGGTACAACCCTCCCGTTATTTTTTTAAAGAACCTGATCGACACTAATACATTGGGCAAGATATACAGCTTTCAGATCAATTGCTTCTGGAACCGCCCGGAAACCTATTACACCAGTTGGAAAGGGAAAAAAGAACTCGATGGCGGAACATTGTTTACACAGTTCAGTCATTTTATCGACCTGTTATACTGGTTATTGGGAGATGTAGCCGATACAAAAACGATCACAAAAAATTTCGCACATCCGTCGATCGAATTTGAAGATACAGGTATTGTATTGTTTACGATGAAAAGCGGTGCCATTGGCTCACTCAATTACTCCGTAAATAGCTTTGAAAAAAATATGGAAGGTTCCATTACTATCATTGCAGAAAAAGGCACTGTAAAGATCGGCGGAGAATACCTCAACGAGTTAGCTTATTGCCGTGTGGCGGGCATTACAGCGCCTGACCTACCTAAAGGAAATACCGTAAACGAATATGGATCTTACCAGGGCAGCATGAGCAATCATGATAAAGTTTATGAGAATTTAATTAAAACATTACAAGACCCTACACATAGTTTCGCCGGAGCTGATGAAGGATTAAAAACCGTTGAAATTATTGAACGGATAAACGAGAAAGCATAACTTGTATAGTTACTATACTAAATAATAGCACAAAAATACCTATCGAATATTGTCGATCGATAAATTATCAATACATTCGTCCAGTAATTATCTAACAACAATCCCCCACCTTACATATTTCGAATTTTAAATTGATGTTTACACATTGATTAACCAACCCCTCAGAAAATTTTTATTTTATTTACTAATTCCTGTCCCTGTAATACTCTTTTGTCCTCCTTATTATTACTGCAAATAATAATCTCTAACTAATACCTCCAACTGACATGAGTAAACTCTGCTTTATAGTGGCATTCCTTTGCGTACTCCTATTCCCTAATTGTAAGTGTTTTTCTCAAATATATTATCCTGCGGGCATGAGTAACGCCAATCTCTCCTCCTGGTTAGATGCTTCCGATGCGGCAACAATTACAACTGGATATGTTAGCACAGGTGCAACAACAACAGAAACAGCCGGGGGAGCTTTTGCACATCCAGACAGGTTGCCCACAAGTACAGATCTTAGCGATAATATTCCTATAGGCGCTCAACTGCAAGTAGCGGGCGATAAGTATACTTTGACTGGTTCTACAAGTACTTACTTAATTATCTCGCCAGACCTTGTGAACTTTTATACAGGTCAGACTATAAAAAGATTGGCTGTAAGTAAGTGGTCAGATAAAAGCGGAACAGTTGGCAGAGATCTTTCATCACCTGTTACATTGGTTAATTTTACAAGCACAGCAACAACTACAGCAAATGAGCCTTCGTATCTTGTTCCTTCAGCAGGAAATCCTTCGATAAGTTTTATTAATACTGGCACTAACGCTACCGCACAATATTTACAAGGAACAGGAGCTGCTCCATATAGTATTTCCACAGACAGGTCATTGGCTTTTCTTTCCCAGATCAATTCTTTCAGCAATGCGGGGGGCGGAAGTGACGGACAAGGAACTTATTTTTTCGACAGAGATCCAGACCCTGTAAGCGGCACGCCTTTATTCTCCCTAAAATTTGAATCCAATACATTATCAGAACAGATAAGGGATGATGCAGGCAACCTTGCTAATAACGCATCAACGATCAGTAGTCCTGCCTCAGGCACATTTTTAAATATGTCATTGATCCGCTCAGGTGCAACAGATCAGTTTTATAATAATGGCACAGCTGCAGGCAGTGGAACAGTTTCAACCGGAACATCTGCTATGCAGCCACTGTCTATTAGCTATCACGCAGGCGATGGCAATAATTCCGCGCAAGCGCAGAATTTTAATATGTACGAAGTTATCTTAACCAATAATACGCTTTCAACAACTTACCGCCAGTTAGAGGAAGGTTATTTAGCCTGGAAATGGGGCACACAGGGGAATTTAGGAAGTACACATCCACAAAAAAATGCAGGCAAGACCGGTTTTACAAACGACCTTGTTGGTATTGGGCGTGTAAGCGCTACCGATAGTGTGCTCGCTACACGCAGTACGAACGGATTGGGTTTTGTTTCAACAGGATTTATACAGGATAACGGAGATTATTTAACTGCCATTGATAATGATGCTGATGGAACTGAAGATGGATCTATCGTTACAGTCAATAATATCAATCGCTTAAACCGGGTATGGTATATTTCAAAAACTGATGCCACTACACATACTGGTGGAACTGTTACTGTATACTTTGATTATTCAATGCTAAGCAATGGTATTTTACCAAGTAATACTGTTGGTAGTTACTCATTAATTTATCATGCAACAAGTCCTGCTTTTCCTTCAGGCACTACAACAATTGCAGCTACCGCTACTGCTATTGTTGGTACACAAATACAATTCACTTTAAATGCAACTGCAGTAAGTAATGGATATTATACCTTAAAATCCTGCAGCAAAAGTTCTGTTTTTGAATATTCAGGCTCTCCATATTGCACAACAGGAACGGCAACGGTTACATTACTTACCGGCGGAGGCATTACTGCGATAAATGGCAACTTCAGTATTTCACCAACCAACACAAGTCTTAGCCCAGGAAATGGCGATATCAACCTCGGAACAATTACTACAGGTACTTACATTATAACAAATACAGTTACGGTTGGAGGAGGAAGCGGTTGTACCTCAACTTCTACAGCGCCAATAACAATTGAACCAAACGGCCAATGGGTTGGTGGTATAAGTACAGATTGGAACACAGCCGGCAACTGGCCTTGCGGAGCCATCCCTACAGCTACTACCAGCGTTACCATACCAAGCGGTGTGACTAATTATCCCATAATAAGCAGTACTGGTAAGGCGTTTGTCAATAATATAACCATTGCAAGCGGCTCAACACTGACACTCAATAACGATACTTTAAATGTATTTGGTACAATTACCAGCACAAGCGCTATTAATGCTACAAGCGGCACCATACAAATGCGTGGCATTGCTGCACAAAGTATCGGCGGCAGTATGCTGGCCACAAAAACGATCAGTAATTTAATAGATAGCAATTTAAATACTACTACCGGTTTAACAATTGCAGATTCATTGTTCATAACAGGATATCTAAATTTTGCAACAACCCCTGCAACTAAACTTACCACTAAGGATGTATTGGTATTTATATCAAATGCAAATACAACGGCAAGTGTAGGACAAATAGCAGAAACAAGCGGCACACCAAAAGCAACGATCACAGGTAACGTAACCGTACAACGCTATTTCCCTGCGCACAGAAGATGGCGCCTGATCACTTCGCCGGTTGCTTCAACACAAACGATCAATGCTGCATGGCAGGAAGGAGTATCGAGTACAACATCTCCATTATCCAATCCTAATCCACATCCGGGTTTCGGCACACATATCACAGGGCCGAGCAAGACAGGTTTTGCAACAGGAAAAGGATATGATCAATCCCCTTCAAACGGTGCATCGATCGCCATTGTTCAAACCACAACCGGCTGGATAAGTATTCCTACAACAAATGGCGTAGGTGTAACAACTTATCCGGGCTACATGTTATTTGTACGTGGTGGAAGGGATTACAATATCAGTACCACTGCACAAACAACCCTGGCTACCAATGCCACATTGCGCACTTTTGGTACAATAAGAACAGGTTTGCAAAATACTGCAACAGTTACAGGTTTTAATGTGATCAGCAACCCTTATCCTGCTGTAATTAATTTTAATATGGTGTATACTAATACCCGAACAAACCATACAGCCAATACATTTTATTTGTGGGATCCTAATATTGCTTCTTCAGCAAATGTTGCGAGTGGCACAGGTGGATGGGTTACACTAACTTCTAACGGAAGTGGCGGGTACATTGCCACTGTTTATCCTTCGGGAACTTTTACTGCTAACGGTGGTTTTGATATCAGTGGTAATATCCAATCCGGTGCTGCATTTCTTGTGAATGCAACAGGCACGGGCAATATAGTTATTGATGAAGCAGCGAAAGTTTCTGCTGCAAGTACGGCTAACGAAACTTATTTATTCAGGCCTTTGCCTTCAGGAGATACTGCAACTGCAGCAGTGGCCCCAGTTTTACCCACTTTATTGAGCACCACATTATTTGCCACCACGGCAGACAGCACACATGTACCTGTTTACGTAGCAGATGGTACTTTAAATATATTCAACACCAGCTTTTCAAACGATGTAAGCTGGGATGAAGATGCGCAGAAAGCAACTAACACCAATGAAAATTTATCTATTGTAAGAAGCGGGCAATTAATGGCCATCGAAAAAAGTGCACCGGTAAATTTTGGAGATACCCTGTTCTTTAATATGACAGGAATGAAGATATCTCCCTATCAGTTTAGTTTTACAACTACCAATTTTAACAGGCCCGATCTCAATGCATTTTTAATTGACAGCGCCGTACACACCCGTACGCCGATCACGTTAAGTGATAGCACAAACACAACGGTTAACTTCTCGGTAACCTCCGATCCTGCTACGTATGCAGCCAATCGTTTTTATATCATATTTAGACCGGCGCCGGGTTCTGTTACATATAGCAACGTAATAGCAACACAAGAAAATAAAAATATTACCGTGCAATGGATCGTAACGGATCAGCTGAATATTAATAAATACATTGTAGAGAGATCAACGGATGGTGTAAATTTTTATCCGGTGGATACTACGACAGCAACAAATATTTCTACTTATAATTGGATAGACGCAGATCCCGGCGTTGGCAGTTTTTATTATCGCATCCGTAGTACCGACAACAGCGGCGCTATTGAATATAGCAAAACAGTTGAGGTTGTTATTGGCAAAGGAATTGTAGAAGGTATTCAGGTATACCCTAACCCGGTAACTAACGGAACTCTACAATTACAAATGAACAATATACCGGCAGGCGAATATGGTA
>DATHHR010000213.1:0-3538 GCA_035317105.1 Ferruginibacter sp.
TTTAATGCTAACCAATATCAGCGTTAACAAAGACCTGTTGAAGGATGAAAAATATAAATACCTGTTCAGTGTAGAAGAAGTGAATAAACTGGTATTACAGGGAACGCCATTCAGGGATGCGTATAAAAAAATAGGCATGGATATTGAAGCAGGTACGTTTGTACACACAGCATCACCAAATCATGTGCACGAAGGTTCTATCGGAAATTTGTGCAACAAAGAGATAACGAAAATGATGGATGATGTGATAAAGCAATACAATTTTTCCGGCGTAAGGGCCGCTTTGGAGAAATTGGTCAGTAGTTAAACGAACCTAAACAAAGCCTTATGAAAAAGATACCAACGATAGTTTTACTCTTTATAAACATAACGGCTTTTGCTCAGAAGAATGTACGCAACAATTATGTGGACTCCCTGCAAAAATTCCAGCAGGAATATGTTCATCATCATCATGTAATAAAAGGTGAAGACACAGTTTATCTACAATTCTTTCCTATCGATAGTAATTACCGTGTAGTAGCTGATTTTAAAAAGACGGAAGACAGTGCCTTTACCATGCAGCTTACTGAAGGTAAAACAGCTAAATACCTTAAATACGGTACCGTAACATTCAAGCTTCAAAATAAAACGATCACGTTGCATCTCTATCAATCGGAAACATTGATGAAACTGCCCGGTTACAAAAACAATTTACTGATACCCTTCATTGATCTTAGCAATGGTATTGGAAGTTATGGCGGTGGCAGGTACCTTGATGTGGCTATAACCGACATCATTGATAATAAAGTGACACTCGATTTTAATAAAGCCTACAATCCTTATTGCGCCTATACTACGGGATATAATTGCCCTATTCCTACCGGAGAAAACCTTATCATGTTATCGATAAATGCCGGCGAAAAAACATACGCTAAACCAATGCGTTAAATCATCCCAAAAACTGTAATAATTTTCACAACACTATAATTGTATTGAAACAATTATTAAGTTAGATTTGTCCAATAACAGTCAAATAATAATTCGGGACAAAGTGCATAAGAAAAAAATCGCAATTTTCGGATCTACAGGTTCAATAGGAACACAAGCTTTAGAAGTAATTCGTGCCAATGATAAATTATTCGAAGTAGATATACTTACTGCACAAAGTAATGATGACCTGCTGATCAAACAAGCCATCGAATTCAAGCCAAACGCGGTAGTAATAGGCGATCACAGAAGATATGATAAGGTGAAAGCAGCGCTTGCTTCTACAGATACAAAAGTTTTTGCCGGTGCTGAGGCATTGGTTGAAGTAGCAGATTTCGATAGTTATGATATGATGCTGATGGGTATTGTAGGTTTTGCAGGATTAAGTCCTACTTTAAAAGCTGTAGAAAAAGGCAAAGCGATCGGCCTGGCTAACAAAGAAACACTGGTTGTTGCCGGCGACCTGATCATGAAAAAAGCGATCGAGAACCGCACACCGATCATCCCGATAGATAGCGAACACTCAGCCATATTTCAATGCCTTGTTGGCGAAGGAAGAAACCCGATAGAAAAGGTTATCCTTACTGCCAGCGGCGGGCCTTTCTTAGGTAAAAAACCTAACTTTTTAACCAATGTAAAAAGAGCACATGCACTCCAACACCCTAACTGGGCAATGGGTGCTAAAATATCTATAGATTCTGCAACCCTTATCAATAAAGGGCTTGAGATGATCGAAGCAAAATGGCTTTTCAATTTACATCCAGATCAGATACAGGTAGTGGTACATCCGCAAAGCATCATTCACAGTATGGTGCAGTTCAAAGATGGCAGTATCAAAGCACAAATGGGCTTGCCGGATATGAAATTGCCCATCCAATACGCCATGTCTTTCCCAAAAAGGATCGAGAACGACCATCCCCGTTTAGATTTTCGCAAGTACCCGAGCCTCACTTTTGAGGAGCCAGATGTTAAAACTTTCAGAAGTTTGGCGCTGGCCATCGATGCTTTATACAAGGGTGGCAATATGCCCTGCATATTAAATGCTGCCAACGAAATAGCCGTGTGGGCCTTTCTCCGCGACCATATCGGCTTTTTAGATATCTCTGCCGTGGTAGAAAAAACCATCCAGAACCTGCCTTTTATCAAAAACCCAACGCTGGAGGAATATTTTGAAAGCGATGGCGAAGCCCGTAATTTTGCGGCATCGGTAATGAAGTTGTGATCAGTCAATTTTCGTTACCCAGCATTGGTAGCTGTTAGCAACATTGGTGGCGTCGCACATTTCAGCGGCAAATCTCTGTGCAACAATAAACTACAAGCATAAAAAATATTAATAACAAGTTTAAATAAAGGCTTTTTCGGAAGTACAGAACATGACATTATTAGCGATCAATGCGGGCAATGTAGCCATGCAGGTTTTTTATCTTATTTTATCATTATCCATATTAGTGATATTACATGAGTTCGGACATTATATCACTGCAAAATGGTTCAAGTGCAGGGTAGAAAAATTCTATTTGTTTTTTGATCCCTGGTTCTCATTGGTAAAAAAGAAAATAGGCGATACAGAATATGGAATTGGCTGGTTGCCATTAGGCGGCTACGTAAAAATTTCAGGGATGATCGACGAAAGCATGGATAAGGAAGCTATGCAATTGCCGCCAAAAGAGTATGAGTTCAGGGCAAAACCGGCCTGGCAAAGGCTGATCATCATGTTAGCAGGTATCATCGTTAATGTGTTACTGGCATTTGTTATTTATGCAATGATCTTATTTGTATGGGGATCTCAAAAAATAGTGAACTCATCTGTAAAGGAAGGGATCTGGATACAGGACAGTGCATTGTATAAATTCAATTTACACAATGGCGATAAAATAGTTTCGATCGATGGTAAGCCGATACAATACTTTGATGAGATCACACAGAACTTATTATTGGCAAAAACGGCAATAATTGAAAGAGACGGCAAACAAACCAATATAACGTTACCGGAAGATCTTCTTGGCCAGTTGGTAGAAAATAAACCAAAAGCTGGTCTTAGTCTATTAACGCCACGCTTACCGTCACTGGTAGGCGAATACGATCCGAAGGATACAACCTTAGGTGGTAAAAAAGCCGGCTTGAAATTTATGGATAATATCACCTCCATCGATTCAGTGCCTGTGCATTATTTTGATGAGCTGGCTGCCGTATTAAGTACTAAGAAAAATCAAAAGGTAAGTGTACAGTTGGAAAGACAGGGTAAACCAATGAGCTTACAGGCAAGTGTAGACGAAGATGGAAAAATTGGTATACCAACTTTATCTGTTGAACAATATGATAGTCTTGGTTTATTTAAGATCCAGACAAAAAAATACGGTTTCTTTGAAGCAATTCCTGCGGGTATTGGTTTAGCGATAGACAGGTTAACAAATTATGTCAGGCAGTTTGGGGCAATATTAAATCCTAAAAGCGGTGGTGCAAAGGGGTTAAGCGGTTTTAAAGGAATAGCGTCAAACTTTCCAACGCAATGGGGTGATTGGGAAACGTTTTGGTTAATGACAGGGTTCTTATCAATTGCCCTGGCATTTAT
>DATHHR010000214.1:0-3952 GCA_035317105.1 Ferruginibacter sp.
CTGGTGCTCAAACATTTCTTTTAATGTGGTTGCCTCTTCTTTGCTTAAAACGCTTTCGGCAGTTTCAGTTTTATCAATAATATTATCAGTGATGTCACTATCAACTCTTACAAACTGAACATCGTTCCATTTTAATTCTATGTTATTGATAAAAGCAGAATCAACCATTGTTTCCATCTTCAATACCACATAATCCTTAGCCTCACAAGCTTTCACGTAAGCATCTTGTTGTACTGCATTGGTCGTGTACAAGAAAATATGTTTACCATCTTTGTTAGTTTGTAAAGCTGCCGTTGCAGTTTTGTATTCATCTAACGTAAAGAATTTGCCTTTTTCAACACTTTCAAATAAAT
Organism: Ferruginibacter sp.; assembly: GCA_035317105.1. Classification (GTDB taxonomy): domain Bacteria; phylum Bacteroidota; class Bacteroidia; order Chitinophagales; family Chitinophagaceae; genus Ferruginibacter. The sequence goes on from DATHHR010000214.1 coordinate 354, forward strand.
TGAATTTGTTGGCTCTTTCTAAAAATTTATCATCCGTTATCATACCATATTTAACGAACAAACCAAGACTCTCCCATTTTTCTTCGAAAGATTTTCTATCGATGTTAAATATCTCTTCTAATTTATCGGCCACTTTTTTAGTAATATGCGAGTTGATCTTTTTTACATTCGGATCGCCTTGTAAATAACTACGGCTCACGTTCAACGGAATATCCGGACTATCCAACACACCTTGCAACAGCATTAAAAATTCCGGTACAATATCTTTCACTTCATCCGTAACAAAAACCTGGTTGCTGTACAATTGAATTTTATCTTTTTGTACTTCGTACGATTGTTTGATCTTAGGAAAATATAAAATACCGGTTAGGTTGAACGGATAATCAACATTCAAATGGATCCAGAATAATGGCGCTTCATTGAATGGATATAATTCTTTATAAAAATTCTGGTAATCTTCTGGGGTAAGGTCAGCCGGTTTTTTTGTCCAGGCCGGCGTTGGGTTATTGATCTGTGTTCCTTCAAACATGATCGGCACCGGTAAAAAGCGACAAAATTTGTCGAGGATCGCTTTTACTTTATCTGCCTCTAAAAACTCTTTGCTGTCATCGTTGATATGCAAAATGATATCAGTACCGCGGGTTTCTTTTTCAATTTCTTCTAAAGTAAATTCGGGGCTTCCGTCACATTCCCATTTAGCGGCTTTGGTATTTTCTTTAAAAGACTTCGTCCTTACTTCTACCCTATCGCTCACCATAAAAGACGAGTAAAAACCTAAACCAAAATGGCCGATGATATTGTTCTCATTCTGGCCCTTGTATTTATCTAAAAACTCTTCGGCGCCGCTAAAAGCTACCTGGTTTAGGTATTTATCAACTTCTTCGGCTGTCATACCGATACCCTTATCGGAGATGGTTAATGTTTTTTTGTCAGCATCAATAGTTACATGAATGGCAATATCACCCAGATCACCCTTTGCTTCACCTAAAGACGATAAAGTTTTCAGCTTTTGCGTAGCGTCCACCGCATTACTTACTAATTCACGTAAAAATATATCGTGTTCGTTGTATAAGAATTTCTTGATAATGGGGAAGATATTCTCTGTCTGTACCCGTATATTTCCTTTTTGCATAATTCGTTTTTTCTTGATTAATCAAATGCAATGCCAGTAGGTCTTTGCTGACATGATGGCGCAAATATAAATACTGTTAGTATATTTGATTGCACCCTTTCATATTTTTTAATAATTATATACCGTGAAAACCTTAAGAAGATCTCCGCTCCTTATTTGCTTGATAATTAGCTGCTTTGGCTTGCAATGTAGTATTGGGCAATCATTTTCAAAGCCTAAAATTTACACTTCGGATATTACTAATTATTGGCATAGCGTATGATAGTGTTTTAACGACAAAAGATAGCTTAAAACAAGTCCAATTTATACAAACTCTTTATATTGATAAGGCAACGGATGGCCTGAAAAAATTTATACAATTAAAGGATCTGTATACTGAAAAGTACCGATCAGATATTTTAAAATATCCTGCATTCTGGAACTCCATAAGGCCGAAAACTTTGCAAATAAATTTACAAGCTCTGGCAATTGAAAAAGTAATAACCCGTTTCAAAAAACTTTATCCTGAATACAAGCAACCCTCTATTTATTTTTCAATCGGTTGTTTAAACTCAGGAGGAACAACTACCTCCGATGAAATATTAATAGGCACTGAAATTGCCGCGGCCGATAGTACTGTCAATGTTTCAGAATTAAGTTCTTGGCACAAAAGCGTTTTTAAAGCTAATCAAAACGTTGTTTATTTAGTAACCCATGAAATGGTGCATACACAACAAAAAACTAAGGATGACAAAAATCTCTTAGGCATATGCCTCAAAGAAGGCTCTGCAGATTTTGTTGCAGAATTGCTGCTTCAGCAACCTCTGGTTTCACCATACATTATTTATGGAAATACAAATGAAAGGTCGCTTTGGGAGAAATTCCAAAAAGAAACGAATGGAACTAATTATAAAGACTGGGTATACAACGGCACTTCGGTTGAACATGCAGATCTTGGCTACTTTATGGGATACGCTATCTGCAAAACTTACTACATTAATACTTCAGACAAAAAACAGGCAATAAAAGATATAATTACCTTAAACTATGCAGATAGTTCTGCAACTACTAATTTTTTGACAATGTCTAACTATCCCAATAAATGGCAGTAAATTAAGCGAGTATTTGTCTGAATTGGGATTCGTCTGATTATAGGATTAATGGGATTGGAATTTTAGGCACTATTATCTTCGCTAATCCGATAATCCCTAAATCCAAAAATCCCAATTCAGAAATTGGCAGCTCCTTTTAAAGGAAGGCTTTTAGGAATAGAAAACCATTTTATTGAATCGAATGAAATAAGTTTCGATCTCACTATTGTAACTAACTCATTATAATAGTCTTCGCCAATATCGCTTCTTGAAACGCTCATTGCACTGTATAAGCTCCTTTTATCTGGATAAATATAAATATCATCCTTGCATTCAGTATAATATTTGAAAAAATCCCAATTATGTTCCACTGAGATATTATTAGTGATAGTGGTAAACTTATCAGCATCAAAAGCAATAAAATGAGTTTGATCAACATGCCCGAATTGCTTAAGTTCACGATGCATTACCAGAATTTTTCGCTTTAAAAATTTAACTAAAACAAATAGTAAAAAAATCAAACTAAAAACCCAGAAAACGAGGGTGATAATGAAACATAGGTATTTGGATAATGTTAGATAGCTTTCTTTAGATAAAACAAACACAACAATAGTGGTAAGCGTAACACCTGACAAATAGAATAGCAATTTGCTATATCTCCGATATGATAAAAGAAACTCTTTTTTAAGTAAATAGTTAGTATGTCTTTTAACAACTTTTCTACTGGTTATAACTTGAATAGGTTCCAATTTTTATTACGTATTAGACGATTCTTTCAAATATAATATTATCCAGTAAATAATTTTATTTCTCAGTAATTATTTCTCTCCCCTTAAAATTTATGAACAGCGCTCTATACCACAAGGCTTCCACAAAAATTGCGGCCACTGTATGTTTGGGCGAAAAAATGAATGTCCCGGTTGAGTCGGCAGCTACCCATAGAGAATCTCGACTTCCTTTATACAAAACTTCAATTTTTGCTTCTCGTACTGATTCTAAAGTTTTTGCATCTTTTACATGGCCTATTATCTGAGAATCATTAAAAGATTTCATAGAAAGATATATTTGATCTTCTACCATACAACCGTCAGTTCCGGCAATACCATAATGTGGAACCCGAAACTCGATCAATGAATTATAATACCTATGATTATACGAGAATTTTGATAGCTTAATACCATCATAGCTTGCAGTGCATCCGGAGATGCACAGATAAATACAAAATATAGCCCCTACTCTCCACATTTCACAAATATACAGGGTAGAATTACATAAACTTCTTCCCTTTATTTTGTCTCAACTAAATATTACCTTCGCAGCTCAATTATGGAAAAAATACTAATTCTTGATTTTGGCTCTCAGTTCACCCAATTAATTGCGCGTGCGGTAAGAGAGGC
>DATHHR010000215.1:0-21421 GCA_035317105.1 Ferruginibacter sp.
ATGGTTCGGGCCAATCCCTGCAGGGAATAAATATCATCGCAACCTTCCGCAGGAGCCAAAACAAACAGCGCCAAGAAAATTGGAAGTCAAAGCAAATGTGCCATTAGATGCCATTTATAAATGCTGGCATATTTATTCCCGTTTAGATCCAAGGTATTATACAACCGATCTGATAACGGAGATATTGAGTGGTGGTGGCTCATCCCGTTTATTTCAATCTTTGGTAAAAGAGAAAAAATTATTCAGTAATATTAGCTGTTACCATGTTGGCAGTACAGATGCCGGCTTGTTAACCATCGAAGGAAAACTAGTGACTGGCGTAAGCATGCAGGATGCAGAAGCCGGCATTAATGAAGAGATAAAAAAATTACAGGAAAATGGCGTTACTCCAGATGAGTTACAAAAAGTAAAAAACAAAACAGAAAGCATGATGGCTTTCGAAGACATGACAGTAATGGATCGTGCACAAAACATAGCGATGTATGAATTGTTAGGAGATGGCGATATGATCAATACAGAATTAGGAAAATACCAGGCTGTTACTACGGATGATATCATTGCTGAAAGCCGTGTAATTTTTGATGAAAACAATTGCAGTACACTTTACTACTATTCAAATAATTAAAATATAAATGATCAATAGAACAATAGCCCCGGAAATAAAAGACGCAACAGAATTTAACCTGCAGTTAAAGCCGTACGAAAAATACACATTAGACAATGGCGTAGAAGTATACGCGATCGATGCGGGTGCACAGGATGTACTGCAATTGGAAATGATATTTTATGCGGGTAATAGTTACGAATCTTCTAACGCAGTGGCAACGGTAACGAACCATATGTTGAAGAACGGCACTTCCACTAAAACGGCTTTTCAGATAAATGAACATTTTGAATATTATGGTTCGCATTGTAACCGTAGTTGCGCCAATGAAACCGCTTCCCTATCGATCCATACATTGAACAAACATTTAAATGTTTTGTTGCCGGTAATGAGAGAGATGATCATCGACTCAATTTTTCCGGAAAATGAATTGGAAACCTATAAACAAATATGCAAACAAAAATTATCGGTGAGTTTGCAAAAATGTGATTTTGTTGCGAATCGTTTGATCGATACTTATATTTTTGGAGAAACACATCCTTATGGAAAAGTGATCACTGCCGCTGATTACGATGCATTAACAACCGATCAGTTAAAACAACATTTTAATCAATATTACCTGAATGGAAAATGCATCATTTTCGTTGCAGGCAAGTTAACCCCGGATATTTTCGTGCAGCTGAATAATAACTTTGGCAGCCTTTCGTTAAATAGACAGCCAATGATTTTGCCTGTTCAAAGCTTTCTTCCTGCCACAGAAAAAAAATACCGCATTCAAAATGATGTAAACGGTGTACAGGGAGCGATCAGAATAGCAAGGTCTTTTCCAACACGCCGCCATCCTGATTACATGAAGACAATGGTATTGAATGCTGTGTTCGGTGGTTTTTTCGGATCAAGGTTGATGAGCAATATCCGTGAAGAGAAAGGCTATACTTATGGCATTCACAGTTATATACAAAGTCACATCGATGATACAGCATGGCTCATCAGTACCGAAGCTGGCAAAGATGTTTGTGAAGCAACGGTAGAAGAAGTATATAAAGAAATGGAATTGTTACGCGAAGAACTGATCGATGAAGAAGAATTATCATTGGTACGCAATTACCTGATCGGTTCAATATTAGGTGATCTTGACGGGCCTTTTCATATTATCGGCAGGTGGAAAAATATTATCCTGAATGGTTTGGATGCTACATATTTTTATGATTCTGTCAGTGCAATAAAAACAGTTTCTGCTGAAGAGTTGCAGGTCTTAGCAGAAAAATATTTAAAAGCAGAAGATTTTTACGAGCTAATTGTAATTTAGAAAACAATGAAATTCTTATTAAAAATTTTGATCAGTACGGTGAATGTATTTTTACTGGCGTATATCTTACCTGGCGTAGCCATTGTAAACAATAATATTTTTACTGCAGTTGCGGTAGCTGTTGTATTAGCCATATTAGATGCTGTAATAAAACCGATCTTAGTATTGCTTACTTTACCGGCAACGATATTGTCATTAGGACTCTTCCTTTTTGTGATCAATGCCTGTATTATTTTAATAGATGCACATTTTGTGCATGGTTTTAAAGTAGATAGTTTTTGGTATGCCTTATTATTTAGTTTGTTATTATCCTTTTTTAACTCTTTTGTAAATAAAAGAGCTTTTGCCGAAGAGCAGCAGAACGAGGATTAATGTGTAGGTTTACAAAGTTTTATTCTTCAATATAAATTTTAAACAATGGCTGCACAAAATTTCGAAAACCACACCAGGTTTTCCCCGGTATATCATTTCCTATTATATCCAGTTGCAATCGCTACAGTAGCTATTTCAGTTGATTATTTCTTTCACACTTATTATCGCACTGATGGATTGTTACTTTCCATATTGTTGGTATTGATAAGTGTTGGGTTATTATTAGGTGTTCTTGCCTTTCGCAAGTTTCCATTAAAAGCACAGGACCGTGCCATCAGGGCCGAAGAAAACCTCCGTTATTTTTCTATGACAGGAAAGCTGCTCGATAAAGAGTTAAAAATACACCAGATCGTAGCTTTACGTTTTGCAGATGATAAAGAGTTTGTACAATTGGTAGATAGGGCTGTAAAAGAAAATATGAGCTCGAAAGAGATAAAAAAAGCCATCCAAAACTGGAAAGCCGATACCCATAGGGTATAAAATAATAATTAATGTTATCTGTTGGTTATAAACCTCTTTCTATACTAAGCACCCGAAAATATCTAGCTGTTTTTTCTTTTTTAATGCTTTATATTTGTTATGGATATAAATTTGTGCAGTATTAAGTAATATTATATATATAATTTATTTATTAAATATAATTCCTAACTAAAACCTATTCTTAGTGTCAAGTCATCACAACAAATTCTCCGCCGCAGGTTTATTAATCGCTTTAGGAATTATATATGGTGACATCGGTACTTCTCCGTTGTATGTATTCGATGAAATTGTGAACGGCAGGGTGATCAACGAATTACTGATCATCGGTTCATTGAGTTGTATTATCTGGACACTTACTTTACAAACTACCGTTAAATATGTTATCCTAACATTACAAGCCGATAACAAAGGTGAAGGTGGTATCTTCTCCTTATATACTTTAGTACGCAGGCAAAAAAAATGGCTGGTGATCCCCGCTATGATCGGTGGTGCTGCACTATTAGCAGATGGTATGATAACGCCACCTATCTCTGTAGCATCAGCTATTGAAGGTTTAAAGATCAGGCCTGAGTTTAGCATGATCCAGGAATCAACTATTATTTATATCGTACTAGCAATATTGGCCTGCCTGTTTTTTGTGCAACAATTTGGTACAGCATCGATCGGTAAATTGTTTGGTCCGATCATGTTCGTTTGGTTTTCGATGTTATTGGTGTTGGGCCTTTCACATATTTCAGATGACTGGAGCATATTCAAAGCACTCAATCCATACTACGCTATTAAATTATTATCTACCTATCCAAAAGGATTTTGGCTGCTCGGTTCCGTCTTTCTTTGTACAACGGGCGCCGAAGCGCTCTATAGTGATCTGGGCCATGTGGGTAAAGAGAATATCCAGGTATCATGGATCTTTGTAAAAGCTGCATTGATCGTTTCTTATATTGGTCAGGGTGCATGGTTATTAAAACACCACGAAGGAACAATTTTTGCATCTAAAACATTTTACGGTGTAATGCCCGATTGGTTCCAGCTTCCGGGAATTATCATCGCTACTGCAGCGGCCATCATTGCCAGCCAGGCATTGATCAGCGGATCGTTTACATTAATAGCAGAAGCCATCCGGTTAAATCTTTGGCCAAAAATGAAGATCAATTATCCTTCTGAAGCAAAAGGGCAATTGTATATTCCGGGTATCAATACTTTATTATTTTTAGGTTGCTGCGGTGTTGTATTGTATTTTAAAACTTCCAGCGCTATGGGTGCTGCATATGGCTTGGCTATTACTTTATGTATGTTGGCAACAACAATACTGTTCTCTAATTTCATGATATCGCGCCGTGTAAACAGGGCATTTATTTATCTCTTCTTAACAGTATTTTTAACCATAGAAACAAGTTTCTTAATTGCCAATGGCCGCAAGTTTGCTGATGGTGGTTTTGTTACCGTAATTATGGGTGGTGCATTGTTTTTGATCATGTACGTATGGTTCAGGTCAAGAAAGATCCGTAACAGGTATGTTGAGTTTGTGCGCATGGAAGAATATATTCCTAAGATAGAAGAGCTAAGCAATGATACCACTGTTCCTAAATACGGTACGCACCTTGTTTATTTAACGAGTGCTAATAATCCAAAAGAAATTGAACACAAGATCATTTATTCTATACTAAGCGGTAAACCAAAACGTGCCGATATCTATTGGTTCGTACACGTTGATACTTTGGATGATCCATATACCTGCGAATATATTGTTGAACATATTATTCCGAACGATATTATACGTGTTGAATTCAGGCTTGGCTTTAGAATACCGCCAAGGCTTAACCTGATGTTCAAAAAAGTTGTAGAAGAATTAGTGATCAACAAAGAAGTGAATGTTACCAGCCGTTACGAAAGTCAGCAACGTAATAATGTTGTAGGAGATTTTCAATTTGTGGTGATGGAAAAATATTTATCGCAGGATAATGAATTGCCTTTGATTGAGCGCTTGATCATGAAATGTTATTTCTGGATAAAGAGCCTTTCGTTAAGTGAAGAGAAAGGATTTGGTTTACAACAAAGCAATGTAGCTGTAGAAAAATATCCTTTGATCGTTGCGCCGGCAAATAAATTCAAACTATCAAGAGTCTATCTTGATGAAGAAGAAGAGATGGAAATAGTTCATTAGTTATGATCGGTCATTGTTAGTATAATGCCATATCCTGTATAACCCGGACTTGTAGTAGATGTGGGCTGATATATGTCGTAGAAGAAATTACGGTATACCAATCCTATCCCTTTGGCATATTTTTCTGAACTATAGGTTGTGCTGCTATAAAAATCATTATCAGGATCCGTGTGATCCTGTGGACCGCTTTGCTGATTGATCTCTGCAACATCCAATGTACTATCCACCGTTAAACTCCCTAAAGTAATAGTAGCATTAAGACTATCATACGTGTAGTTCCAATTCGCTAAATATTGTTCGGTAGAAATTAGCGAGGTTGTTTCAATATATGAGTTGCCATCCCATGAATACCCATTTTGGATCGGTTGGGTCAGCTTTACAAATTTCAGATTGTCTTCTGTAAACTCTATTGTTCGTCCTGTATTCACTACCATATCTGTATGATCAACCACCCATGGAGATGATGAATCAGTACGGATATAGCGTAGAACGCGATAAGCGGGTCGATTAAGGTTATCTAATATCTGCCCGTCTACAACATATTGTACCTGATAATGAAAAGTATCCAGGGTTAATAGTGTTGCCCCAAAATTTGTAAATACGATCGAATCAAGATCGTACGTAATGTATTTACCTATGGTAAGAGGATAGTAATCGCTTATAGGTTCAAGCGAGAAATTATCCGTCTTTTTACAAGCAGTAAATAAAAGTGTGAAAAAAATAAATACTATGAAAATGGATCTGCTCATAACAATAGGAAGTTACTTAAATAGAGGCAAGTTCTATAAAAAAGGTTGCTCCGCACGTTGAATTATTCCACCACCTATCACATCATCACCTTCATAAAAAACAGCGCTTTGTCCGGGTGCAATGCCTTTTACATCATTGTAAAAACGCACGTTTAATCCTTTTATTGTTGGGTAGATAGTGGCCATAGCGCCTTTGTCTTTATAACGGATCTTTGTAAATGCTTCTGAACCTTCGGGCATGCCATCATATTTTATCCAGTTCATTTTTGCTACCATCATTTCTGTTCCTTTCAGGTCATCTTCTTCGCCTAAAACTACGGTATTGGTTTCCGGATCAATAGAGGTCACGAATGCAGGTTTGCCTAAGGCTATATCTAAACCTTTTCTTTGTCCGATGGTATAGAAAGGATAACCTTTATGCTGGCCCAATATTTTGCCTGATTTATCAATGAAATTTCCGCCGTCAACACGAGCTTCTAATCCATCTACCCTACGTTTTAAAAAGCCGCGATAATCATTGTCCGGCACAAAACAAATTTCATAGCTCTCTGCTTTCTTAGCTAATTCAGGATAACCGAAATCATGCGCCATTTGGCGGATCTCCGTTTTATGGTATGTTCCCAATGGTAATAAGGTACGGCTCAACAGATCTTGTTGTAAGCCCCATAGTACATAGCTCTGATCTTTGGTATCATCGATCCCTTTGCGGATAAAATATCGTCCGTTGGTATGCTGGTGTATTTGTGCGTAATGGCCCGTTGCAATAAAATCGCAACCCATCGCATCGGCTCTTTTTAATAAGGCGCGCCACTTGATATGCGTATTACACATCACACATGGATTGGGAGTACGGCCGGCCATATATTCTTCTACAAAATTTTCTACCACAAAATCGCCGAACTCTTCCCTGATGTCTAAAATATAATGAGGAAAGCCGTGTTCAACTGCTGCCGCTCTTGCATCGTTAAAAGAATCAATGTTGCAACATCCTGTTTCTTTTTTGCTTTTGCCGTTTTCGCTTGTTCCGCTAGTCGCATAATCCCATGTTTTCATGGTGATGCCTACTACTTCGTATCCTTCTTTATGGAGCATAAGAGCTGCTACGGTACTGTCAATACCGCCGCTCATGGCCATTAAAACTTTCCCTTTTTTGCTCATATCGAAGTGTGTCTATACGAAGATACTATTTATAAATTTTTCTTTTGTCTTAGGTATGTAATATGATTTAACCGCAAAGAACGCAGAGTGATCTCGCAAAGTTCCGCAAAGGGCTCTTTGCGAATCTTTGCGTTGCCTTCGCGGTCTTTGCGGTTAAATCAACATTCCGAAAAACAAAAAATCCGTCCTGAAATAATCGGGACGGATTTTGAAAAATGTACAATGTATAAATTATTCAGCCCCTACTTCAACTTCAACCTCAGTCTCGGTACCGTTACCGAAATCGATCTTAGCTTTGTATGTGCCTAATTCTTTGATCTCATCAACAATAGAGATACGACGGCGATCGATTTCGTAGCCACGTTGTTCTTTAATAGCGCGAGCTATTTGAACAGAAGTTACGCTACCAAATATTTTACCGGTTGTACCAGTTTTAGCACCAACTTTTAACGGACCGGTTTGAAGAGCTGCAATAACGCTGTTTAATTCAGCTAATAATTTAGCTTCTTTTTTCTTCGCTTGCTTGATCTTTTCTTCCAGTTGTTTTAAGTTAGAAGGACTAGCTTCTATTGCAAATTTGCTTGGAATAAGGTAGTTACGACCATAACCGTTCTTCACAGTTATAAGTTCATTAGCACCACCCAGGTTATTTACATCTTGAATTAATATTACTTGCATGTTGTCTTACCCTCTCTATTTTAATAAATCAGTTACGTAAGGCAATATCGCCATTTGACGAGCTTTCTTTACTGCATCGCTCACTTTACGTTGGAACTTCAAAGAGTTACCAGTAAGGCGGCGTGGCAATAATTTACCCTGCTCATTTAGGAATTTTTTCAGAAAGTTTGCATCCTTATAATCAATATAATGAATGCCCATTTTCTTAAAGCGGCAATATTTCTTTGGACGCTTTTCAGCTTTGATCGCTGTGAGGTATTTAATCTCGTTTGGTTTTGCCATGATTTATGTTCCCGCTTTTTCTGTTCCAAAATGTTGTGCGCCGCTTCTCTTTCTACCATTGTACTCGACGGCGTATTTATCGAGTGCAGTGTACATGTGACGCATTACTGATTCGTCACGTAAAAGTTGTGTTTTCAACTTTTCATTGAAGATGGTTGGCGCTGAATACTCCATTACCCAGTAAAGACCAGTGGTCTTCTTGGCAATAGGATAGGCCAGTGATTTTAATCCCCAGGGATTAGTGTGTATAACAGTTCCACCGTTCTCTTTAACAAGAGCAGCAAACTTAGCCTGAGCAGATTTGAATTCTTCTTCAGACAACACCGGGGTAAAAATCACCATCAATTCGTAGTTGTTCATTTTCCCTTGATTTAGTTTAAAAATTGTTTAATCCCATAGCCAGTGGGCTAAGGGGCAGCAAAGGTAAGGGTTTCATATGAAAATATTGTATGAAATTCCAAAAAAATGAATACAATAAACAAAATGATAACTAATTGATTTTCTGAAGATTATGTATTTTTTGAAATTCTTGAGTAATGGTTATCTTCGATATTGTCTGTACACGATTAGAAGATTAAAGGAATTACAAGATTTTTAAACCTTATGCCCTATGGAAAATAATGCTATCAACCTGCTAACACATAAAATAATTGGTTGTTCTATGGAGGTCATAGAACTTTAGGAAATGGCTTTCAGGAAGTTATTTATCAACGCAGTTTGGCTATTGAATTAAATTTACAAGGAATAAGTTTTGTGCGTGAACAAGAAATGGAGATTTTTTATAAACAACAACCAGTAGGTAACAGAAGAGTTGATTTTTTTGTAGAAGGAAAAGTAATGGTAGAAATAAAAGCGATCGAAAAATTAGAAGAGATCCATAAAGCGCAAGCAATAAATTATTGTGAGGCTTATAATATTGCTGATGGTTTATTAATAAATTTTGGTGCTAAAAGCTTAGATTTCAAGAGAGTATATAATAAAAATCGTGTTCAGATAATGTCCAATTTTCAGCCTTCGATCGTTATTTGTCTTTAACAACTAAAATATATAATTATGAAAGATTTCCTATTCGTGTACAGAGCTGATTATACTGCTCAACCTAAATCTTCTCCGGAAGAAATGCAGGCCATTACCAAACTATGGATGGATTGGATCGGTAGTATTGCCGCGCAAAATAAACTGACAAGCCCAGGAAACAGTTTGACATCTGGTGGTAAAGTAGTAAGACCAAAAAATGTGATCACAGATGGCCCATACACAGAGATCAAAGAATTGATCGGTGGCTATTCAATTGTTAAGACGGCAACTATTGACGAAGCAGTTGAATTGGCAAAGGGTTGTCCCATATTTATGGTTGGCGGAAATGTAGAAGTAAGAGAAATTAACCCGATGTAATCTCGAATTAACTTAAAACACTCAAAGCCTTTGTATTTTTACAAAGGCTTTTTATTATGGAACAACAAGAACTGATACCGCATTTATTCAGAACAGAATACAGAAAAATAATTGCTGTACTCTGTAAGCTATTTGGTATTGAGCATATTGAAATTGCTGAAGACATTGTGAGTGATACTTTTTTAGCGGCGAGTGAAGTGTGGGGATTGAAAGGATTACCTGAAAATCCTACAGCCTGGTTATACGCCGTATCAAAAAACAAGACCAAAGATTATTTAAAACGCAATGCGCTGTTTGTACAAAAGATCTCGCCAGCTATAAAATATATTTCGGCAAAGTCGGAAGAAGTAGAGATCGATCTATCGGTAAAAAATATAAATGATAGTCAGCTGGCGATGATGTTTGCCGTTTGCCATCCTTCCATTTCTGCCGAATCACAAATTGCTTTGTCGCTGAATTTATTATGTGGGTTTGGTGTTGATGAAATTGCTAATGCATTTTTAACGAATAAGGAAGTCATTTACAAAAGGATCAATCGTGCAAAAGAAAAACTGCAAATTGAAAAAGTAAAGATTGAACAACCTGCTTTAGCTGAGATCAATGATAGATTAGCAACTGTTCTAACAACATTGTATTTATTATTTAATGAGGGATATTATTCCGCTTCGCAGAATGAAATAATAAGGAAGGATCTTTGTATAGAAGCGATGCGCCTAACAATGTTGCTACAGGAAAATGAAAAGACCAATACACCGCAAGTAAACGCCTTACTTGCTTTAATGTGTTTTCAATCTTCCAGGTTTGACGCAAGAACAAATGAAAAAGGAGAAACGGTTTTATATCAGGATCAGGATACTGATTTATGGAACGATGAATTAACCAATAAAGGTGCTTATTATTTAAAAGAGTCTTCAAAATCCGATGAGTTATCAAAATATCATTACGAAGCGGCAATCGCCTTTTGGCATACCAATAAAAATGACACAAAAGAAAAATGGGAAACAATTTTACAACTCTACAATAGATTATTGCAAATAGAATACTCTCCCGTCACAGCACTGAACAGAACATATGCATTAGCAAAAGCAAACGGAAAACAAGAAGCGATTATTGAAGCTGAAAAATTAGCGTTGAGTGATAATCATTTGTATCATTCTCTATTAGGTAATTTGTATACTGATGTTGATGATGAAAAAGCAGTAGAACATTATCAACGATCTTTTGATCTTTGTAAATCGCCGGTTGATAAAGCAACGATCATGAAATATATCGATAAATTGCAGAATCATGAGTGATGTTCACGATAAGCAAACCAGAAGCTATAATATGAGCCAGATTAAGGCTAAAAATACAAAGCCTGAAATATTGGTTCGTAAATATTTACATGCACATGGATTTCGCTATAGACTAAATGACAAAAAACTACCCGGAAAGCCTGATATTGTTTTACCAAAATACAAAACAATAATATTTATAAATGGTTGTTTTTGGCATGGGCATGCCAATTGCAAATATTATGTAATTCCAAAAACCAGAACAGAATGGTGGCTTAATAAAATAAATGGAAATATTACGAATGATAAAAAAAAGTCAGCTGCTTTAAAGAAGGAAAAATGGAAGATTATTACTATTTGGGAATGTCAACTTAAACCTGCTAAAATTGAAAATACTCTTAACACTTTAGTAAAAAAGTTCTCTTAAATTGTCGTAATCAATTTAAAAGATAATCTGGTTTAGAAGACATGTAGTAATATTGTTTTCTAAATGAATAACACTCAGATTCCAATCATAGATTTATTTGCCGGCCCGGGTGGGCTGGGTGAAGGTTTTACGTCTATTGTCGACAAAGACAACAAAAGGTTTTTCAAAATAGCCCTTTCGATTGAGAAAGATGAGTTTGCCCATAAAACTCTTACCTTAAGAAGTTTTTTACGCCAATTCCCATACGGAAAATTTCCAGGTGAGTACTACGATTTTCTCAAATCTGAAGAGAAAGACGTTGAAATCCTTTATAAAAAATATCCGGTACAAGCAGCTAATGCAAAACATGAAGCATGGCAGTTTGAATTAGGAAAATCTGAGAACCATGCTTTAATTGATAAACGAATAAGAGAAAGTCTAAATGGGAAAAAAGATTTTTTACTTATTGGTGGCCCCCCCTGCCAGGCTTATTCTTTAGTAGGACGTGCAAGACGACAAGAAGGGCTTGGATTAAATAAAGAAGATCCGAGGGTATACTTATATAGAGAATATTATAGAATACTTGCAGTGCACAAGCCTCCTGTATTTATAATGGAAAATGTAAAGGGCATTTTATCTTCTAAAGTTGAGAACGAGGGTGTTTTTAATCAGCTGATAAATGATCTTCGAAATCCGGTTGAATCTTATAAAAAACTGCAGGGGCAGGAAAAGATTTCGAAAAGCAGAACTGAATATAAAATTTATTCTTTGGTAAGAAGAGCGGATACGGATATACATGGTGAAGAAATATTTCGCCCGGAAGATTTTATTATCAGATCGGAGCAATACGGAATACCTCAAACCAGACATAGAGTTATTTTACTCGGTGTGAGAAATGATTTAAAAATCATTCCTGAGATCCTCGAAAAGGCTAAAGGGCAAATCGATGTTGATGACGTGTTATCAGGATTGCCAAATATCCGAAGCGGATTATCAAAAGAAAAGGATAGCAAATTAAACTGGAAAAAAGCAATCGAAGAATTGCTTCTGACAGATATTGAAAATCAAATCGACAAAGAAGTATGGAAAAAAATGAAAGGAGTAATTGATAACTTATCATTACCGCAAAAAGATAAAGGAAGTGATTATCTGGAATATACTGCAGACATTAAATATAATAAATCCTGGTTTTTGGACGACAAATCAAATGGTGTTTCTAACCACGAAAGCAGGAGCCATATCAGAGAAGATTTGTATAGATACCTTTTTGTTTCCTGCTTTGCAAAAACAAAAGGCCGATCTCCAAAATTATCTGATTTTCCTCCTGGATTATTGCCAAAACACCTCAATGCAAGTGAAGGAAAATTTGCCGATCGCTTTAGAGTACAATTATACGGACAACCTTCAAAAACTATAACGAGTCATATTTCGAAAGATGGACATTATTTTATCCATCCTGATTCGTCTCAATGTAGAAGCTTAACAGTAAGAGAAGCTGCCAGGATTCAAACATTCCCTGACAATTATTTTTTTTGTGGACCAAGAACGCAACAGTTTCATCAGGTTGGAAATGCAGTGCCTCCATTACTTGCTTATCAAATTTCGTTAATCGTAAAAAATATTTTAGAAAAATAAAGGTTATGTAAATTGATTTTCTTTTACTTTTTCTAAAAGTAATTTTATCTCTTCCATATTAAGAAAAGGTAGCATTTTGACTCCTCCAGCAAGATTCAAACCAACAATTAACTTTCTAGTTTTATCTTCGCTTTTGGCTATATCGTTATTTGTTTTTAAAAATTCTAAAAGTCCAGATAGGATTGCTTGATTTGATCCTAAAGCTCTTTCTGTAATACCAACGACAAGATCTTGTCTACTTAATAAAAGCTCTAAATTTTCATACGGATTTTTATTGCTTTTGTTATAGGTCAAATGTGCGTACCACCAAAGCCTTGACAAACCATTCCTCGTCAAACTCCTTAAGTTAAGTGTTCTTAAGAAATATCTATCTCGAATTCTGTTTATCGGTTCCTTTGCGTCTTCTGCAGCCCATCTTTTCCGCATATATTTCCAACAATGTACATGAATTAGATAGGTCCAAAATCTTTCATCGGAGGCCTGAGCCTCTGTCAAATGTTTAAAAGTTTCATATATATGTACGCTATTATCAAAATCAGATTTATCCGGATCTAAAAAAAAATCTGAATTAATATTGATGCCTGTAGAACCTTTAGCTATTTCATATTCAAAAGGAAATATTTCCTTTAAATAGTTTTTGTAATCTTGGGTCAAGATTAATTCTCTATAAAGTTTATCAACATATACAGAAGTGAAAAAATTAACTTCGGTTGTAATCATAAATTCTCATTTAACATTAATGAATCTAACGTTCTTTTCAACGGCATTTCTAAAATATTTTGTGCGATTTCTAAACAAGTTCCTTTTGATTTATCTTTAATGTTGTTCAAAATTTTACTCCAAGGTTTTTCTCTGAACTCTTCAGCCTCTTCAGTTGTTAAAAAATGTAAGGTTTCAATCAATGCAGGAAGCACCATGCTGCTTAATATAAGTCCGAAACACTCAGGATTATTTTTTAATAGTTTATAGTTACCGTAATCTTCTTTACATAGCATTAGCGTAATTCTATTTCCCGAAAAATCTAATGACATCGGTTTATTACTTTTTTGAGTACAAAGCACATTCATAATCGAAGAAATCGCTTTAAGTTCTTCGGGCGATTTATTTGCATAAAATTTCCCTTTACCAGCAAATGCAATTATATCTGCTTTTTCTAATGAAAACCGAGTATTTCCATATTCTTGATTAAAGTCATCGTTCTTATAATCTATAATTTTTTGATTTGAACAAATAAAGAAATCAATTTCAACTTCTCCGTTTAGTTTACTAGCTGGTATCCTAATGGGTTCAGAGAGATTATGAGTTGTTCTAAAAATCTCTCGAAACATTGTTCCTCTGCAATAAACATGCGAAACATACGAAGCTTTTGTTTGATCAATAAGATCTCTTACATCTTTGTTTTCTAATATAAAGAGAGGGCGAACTTCTATAATATTCCTATCGGAAGAAACACTTAATTCTACCGAAATTGTTGCCGTTCTGAAATCATCATTTATTCCTAGGATCGGATGAGGATAATTTCTATTGTTGTATATCATGGGCTTCTACATTTAAGGAAATTTTTATTGGGGATTCCAGCATAATCTTTAACTCTTTTGTAACTCCTTTTTCAAATTTAAAATGCTGTATTTTATTGCCAGAGAACAAATAGCGAGTTCCCTCATCGTCAAACACATTCTTTAATCTAATGGGCTCAGACCCCTCTTCACCAACAGCTAAAATTTTTAACGTACATTTTGTATCGGTAGGAGATAAAAGTATTAACTTATATGTTAACTCATTCATCGACTCTTTGAACAAAAAACTACGTACATGAAAGTGTTTCTTCTTTCTTGTATTCTTGTTACCATCACCTCCTCCAGCTTTTTTCTTTCCTGCCTTTCCTTTATTATCGCCACCCTCGCCATCTTCATTTCCTCCAAAATTTGTTTTTGTATTAATAACTGATATTTTTGTAGGAATGATTAATGCACTCTGGTTGAACTGCTCTTTTTTTTGAATTAAATTAGAGGTCTCAACCTTACCTTCATTCCCAGTGTAACTTCCATTATCAGATTCATTTCCGCCACCATCCTCGTCCTCCTCTTCATCATACGGTAAATATTTTTGTAGTTCTGGAATTTCAAGAATTTCATACGTTTGATTCTCTTTTAATTTATTTAAACATTCTCTAATAAAAACTGTTATTTCAGAAATAATTTTTTCTCCTTTTTCTATATCGCGCTTGGGCTCCCATTTATCATGTTCTGGAGGTTCCATTTTTCTTAATAATTTATTACCTGCATCATCATCGCATATAAAAACTCCAGCATAATTTCCAGGAAAAACAAATTGCCGAGAATATATAACCATATGTGATGCCCTAATCATTGCAACATAATTCATTGGAGATTCTATTTGTCGAAAATAAAATTTACAATTTCCAAGAATTTCAAGTTTTCTATTTTCTCCTAATTCATTTCCTTCTTTTACTGCTAAATAATATTGCAAGGGATTACCTACAGGTTGTATATAATCTTTAAACGGTTCTGTTGCGAAAAAATCTATTAAATATGATTCAAGATTTTTTTTATTTATTTTTTTTTCTTCTACTTGGACAATTAAATCGTCTTTATAAATTGCGTACCAGAAATTTCTCAAAATTGATTTTATCAAATCTTCAATCCAGTCTTCCGTGACTTTATATCCTGCTATAATTATATCTGTCCCTTGTTGTTTTCTCCAAAACATTTCGGGAATTTCTTTTAAATTTCTTACAGAGTTTTGATTAATGCCATATGATCCAACTCCTCGTTTAATATCTTCATCGTTATCTTTGAAGCTAACTAATTCTGCTTTCCCTTGAAATATTGAAACTGCAGATTCGTTTTTCGTAGCGTAAAAAACCATCCTTAAATTTGATGCAGCGAACGGAGCACCTTTACCAATACCAAATGACCCCCCTTCTCCACTTGCCTTTGAACTATTTCCTGTTGATTTTACCAAACTGTACCATCCTCCTTTCTTATCGCTATCAGAACCACTTAATCCTATTGTATTGTAATCAGAAATACGCAAAAAGGGAATTTCTTTTTGTGTTAGGTATTTTTTAGCGGAGTTTAAAAAAGTTTTTGTTTCTGGATTTTCTACCCAATAATCAATCCCTTTTTGAAGGACTTCATTAATTTGAATAAACCCAGGGAAATCTTTGGCAGAGAAATTATTTAATTTAAAAATTACTTCAACTGGTTGGCTCTTATCATTTCTGGCATCAATAGAATTTTGAATTGTTTCTCTTGCCAAATAATAATTGTAATCCCCAGAAAAATATTCAATTTTTGAATTATTGATTCCATCTTCATCTCCTCCTCCAGTTGAAACAAAATGCCAATTCAAATTGTTGCTCATAATAAATAGTTTATAAATATTTCACTTTAAAATTCGCTTCTCCAATCAAACTATCAAACTCTTTATCGCCTGTTATCAATACTGCTTTTTTATTAATAGTTAATGCTGCGGCGAATGCATCTGCGTAGGACAAAGAATTTTTAGCTTTAATAGCAGCAGCTTCCAGGCAAAGCTTTAGGTCTGGCTCAATAATAATTATCTGCATTTGCTTAATTGCATTAATTGCCATTTCTGCGTGCTTTGTACTGCTCTTCCTGCTTATCATGTAGTATATCTCTCCTACATTAACGGCAGTTATATATCCTTCGCTTTCGTCATTGGCCATTTTTAATAAAAGATCGCGCACTATCTCATGCCCCGGCTCTTCTCTGAATAATGCAATCAAAGCATAGCTATCAAAAACTATTCGTTTCATTTTTTCTTTATTGTTTTGTCGCTGGTTTTTTCCTCTTTACTTTTTTCTTCCTTTTTCCACGCAGTGTATTCTTCTTTTGATGGCGCCTCATCTTTTAGCATACCCACAAACTGATTAAAGAAATTCTCATCCATTGGTTTTAAAACTACCCCTTGAGGAGTTTCAATGAATGCCACTTTAATACCGCTCTTAATGCCATATTTCATCCGCAATCTTTTAGGAATAAGGATTTGGCCCTTTGATGTTAACACTGAAGTTTCCATAATAAATCTATTTAGGATACAAATATACAAATTATTACTAAATAAAAAAGTATTACTTAATATTTTTTTACAACTTTTATAATATTAGGCCATTTTTTGGATAATATCAGGCACAAAAAAGCCGCTCAAAATTGAGCGGCTTTTACTTTTATTTATAGCTTAATTTCTTCATCGCTATCATCAAAGAAATGGAATTCTGTGAGGTGATATGCCGAGTTAGCTTTTACTTTAATTTTTTGTTTGTACTTCCAGCTCCATTTTTTTCTTTTAGAGATAAAGCCTTTGGTTAAAAAAGCATGCAGAATAGGATGTACTTCAATTGTTAAGCCTGTATGTTTTTGCATGATAAGATAGCTCAAGTTCTTTTCTATCTCATCTTCTAATATCATTGTAGAAGAAATTTTTCCTGTGCCATTGCAAGTAGGACAAACTTCTAAAGTATTGATCGTCATCTCCGGCTTCATACGCTGGCGCGTGATCTGCATCAAACCAAATTTGCTGATCGGCAATACAGAATGTTTTGCACGGTCTGTATGCATGTACTTCTCCATTTCATCCGCCAATCTCTTTTTATTGTCTGCCAATTTCATATCAATGAAATCAACAACGATAATTCCACCAAGGTCACGTAACCTTAACTGGCGCGCAATTTCTTCTGCTGCTTCTAAATTTGTTTCCAGTGCATTTTGCTCCTGATTATTGCTTACACTTTTATAGCCGCTATTAACATCGATAACATGCAATGCTTCTGTATGTTCAATAATTAAATACGCACCACTTGGTAAATTAACTGTTTTCCCGAAGGCAGCTTTTACCTGGCGCGTGATACCGAAACTATCAAAAATTGGAGAGCCGTTATTATAGTAGCTAACAATATCAACTTTATCCGGCGCTATGCGTTGGATATAATTTTTTGTTTCAGCAAAAATATTTTTATCATTTACTACAATGCGGTTAAAATCTTCATTTAACAAGTCACGTAGTATGCTGGTTGTTTTACCTTGTTCGCTTAATATTTTTGCCGGAGGTGTTGCGCCTTTCAAATTGTTTTGCATGGTCTTCCATGTTTCAATTAACGACAATAGATCTTCGTGCAATTCTGCGGTATTCATTCCTTCTGCAGCAGTACGTACAATCACACCAAAATTTTTGGGCTTGATCGCTTCAATGATCTTGTGTAATCTTTTCCTTTCGTCCGAGCTATGGATCTTGCGTGATACTGCAATAACATCATTGAATGGAGTAACAACAACGAATCTTCCGGGAAGGGATAATTCACAGCTTAATCTTGGGCCCTTAGCTGCAATAGGTTCTTTTAATATCTGTACTAAAATATGTGGCTTGCCGCTTAGTACTTCTGCTATCTTGCCTGTCTTAACAATTTCCGGTTCGACTTTGAATTTTCCAAAATCAAAGCTCCCTTCGCTTTTATCGTTAACAGCCTGGTTGGTAAATTTGAGGATGGATTTGATGTACGGGCTAAGGTCTGTATAATGTAAGAAGGCATCTTTTTCAAAGCCTACATCTACAAAGGCCGCATTAAGGCCGGGGATGAGTTTTTTAACCTTTCCAAGGTATAGGTCTCCCACGCTGAAGTTGGCATCATTCTTTTCATTATGCAACTCAACCAATCGTTTGCCTTCCATCAGTGCAATTTCTACACCTTGGGGCACCACATTTATGATTAATTCCTTTGTCAAGCGTAATTCTTTTAAATTAGACCTGTAACATTATGGAAGGAAAACTTACAAAACACGCAGTATGGTTAACCCAAATAGATAAACCATAGTGCATGCCGATAAATGTGTGCCGGCGAGGATGCCGGCACCTGTTATAAAAAGAAAAAATTATTTCTTCTTATGACGGTTCTTTCTTAAACGCTTTTTACGCTTGTGTGTAGCAATCTTATGACGTTTTCTTTTTTTACCACAAGGCATATTCTAGTCTTTTTGTTGTTGAAAAATAATTTTTAAATAATTTTTATATTGTATCTCTTATTCTCTTGTTATTGCAGCAATTTGATCCGCTGATCGATCTCTTTGCTATATTCCGGATCGTTGACCATCCGTTTACTTATATCGTACCATTTTATCGCATTTGCTTTATCGCCTTTTCCCGCGTAAGCATCTGCCAGCCATGATATTGCTTCTAAGTTATTAGGTTGGTTTTTTACAACAGTTGTTAAACGATCGATCGCTTTATCATACTGTGTTGAAATCACACCGCCAATACCCAGCACCAGTTGTGCTTTCATATTGGTAGAGTCTTTTTGTACTACGGTTAACAGCTGCATCACGCCCTTCATTGTCTCTTGCGCATCTCCAGCCATTCCTTTGCCAAATACATAGCAACTTCCTAATCCAACTTTCAGATCGTCATTATTCGGATCCAATTCAATTGCCTGATTGAACAAGCCTATCGCCTGTTCGGCTTTCCAACCTCTTTTGCCAGGATCCTGTTCTCCTTTCAGGCTCTGTAAAATTAATTGGGCTGCAAAGGTGAGGTTTTTTTCAGTATTTTCCAACTCTGCAGCCTTTCCTGTGTAATAAATATATAAATCGGCTTGTTTTACAGAGTCTTTCCAAAACGCAGCGAGCTCATTATCAACCTTTATCTGCTGTTCGGTAACATCACCACGGACAACACTATTTTCTGTCTTATCGAGGTAATTTGATTGGTAAACAGGTAGTTTCTGTTTTTCTGCAAGTAAGTAAGTATCAACATTGAAGGTAGGAACGGCAGGCATCATACCCATCGCCGGCATAACCATCGGGGCTTTTTTCTGAGCTGTTTTTCCAAAGAAGAATAAAGAAGCCAAAAGGAGTGCGCCTCCACCGGCCAAGATCAACTGTTGCTTCACAAAAAATAATTTTGAAGCGCAAAGGTAGGCCTAATCATCAGTCAGGACGTCGGTACTGATCTTTTTATTTTTAACCTCCTGAATAAATTCTTTAGCAGGTTTAAATGCGGGTATATAATGTTCGGGTATCTCTACGGCAATGTTCTTTTTGATATTTCTACCAATTTTAGCGGCTCTTTTTTTGGTAATAAAGCTGCCAAAGCCACGTATGTATATATTTTCTCCCTCAATAAGAGACTCTTTTACTTCTTTAAACATTGTTTCCAGTGTTATCATAACATCTACTTTGGTGATGCCTGTTTTATCTGAAATTTTTGCTATTAAATCTGCCTTTCTCATATTTGATAAGATTTAATTTGTGTGTGTTAAGGAAAAGTACTACAAAAAATCCAAAAAAACAAGCTTAGAAGCTGATTATCAGCAAATTTTATTAGAAATTTGAAGGATAATGGAAGAAACTACAAAAGGGAAATTCTTTGCGAAAAAATTACTTGCCTGGAATGGATCAAATAATGACCGCGAAATGCCCTGGAAAGGAGAAAAAGACCCTTATAAAATATGGCTGAGTGAAATTATTTTGCAGCAAACCCGCGTTGAGCAAGGATTAGCCTATTATAATCGTTTTATTACGCAATTTCCAACTGTACAAAAATTAGCCAAAGCTCCTGAAACCATTGTTTTTAAATTATGGGAAGGGCTTGGTTATTATACCCGTTGTAAAAATTTAATAGCTTCAGCAAAATATATTGCCGGCGAGCTTAAAGGAAAATTTCCCGTTGATTATGAAGGTATACTTTCCTTAAAAGGGGTTGGCCCTTATACTGCGGCAGCTATCAGCTCCTTTGCATTTAATTTACCGCATGCAGTAGTAGATGGAAATGTATTCAGGGTATTATCAAGATTTTATGGCATCGCAACACCCATCGATAGTACAGCAGGCAAAAAAGAATTTACGCAGCTGGCAAATGAATTGCTGGATAAAAAACTGCCGGGTATTTACAACCAGGCTTTAATGGATTTTGGTGCAACCGTATGCAAACCGCAACAGCCTTTATGTGGCACTTGTCCGCTACAAACGAGCTGCAGTGCCTATTTGCAAGAAATAACCAATGAGCTGCCCATTAAAGAAAAATCGATCATAAAAAAAACAAGGTGGTTTTATTATTTGATAATTGAATATAATAATGCGGTGCTTGTTCATAAACGCGGAGCAAAAGATATCTGGGAAAACCTGTATGAATTTGTGTTGATAGAAAATGATAAAATACTGCCGTTGGAGAATATAAAAAAGCTGCCGGCAGTAAAAAAAATATTTGGCAAAACTTCTTTTGAAGTGATGCAAATTTCCAAACCATACCGACAATTACTGACCCATCAAACCATCCACGGACAATTCATAAAAATTAAGGTAGCCGCGCCTTTGCCAATAGCTGGTTATGAAGCTGTTTCACAGAAAAGACTGGATAAATTGCCATTTCCGAAATTTATCACCGGCTATTTGAAAGATAAAAATGTATCTTTAAATTTGTTATAAAGGGATAGGAATTCGTAAACGTTTTTAAACCTAACAACATGAGAGGCGTAAACAGGGTTATGCTAATTGGTAACATAGGCAAAGACCCGGACATTCAAATCTTGGAAGGAAATATTACGGTGGCTAAATTTTCATTGGCAACTACTGAAGCATATAAAGACAGGAATGGAAAACTGATCTCGCAAACGGAATGGCACACGATCGTTTTATGGAGAGGGTTGGCAGAATTAGCTGAAAAATATTTACATAAAGGAAGCCTGGTTTATATTGAAGGCAGATTGAAAACGCGCAGTTGGGAAGATAAAGAAGGCAATAAAAAATTTGCAACAGAGATCGTTGGCGATAATTTGATCATGCTGGATAAAAGAACCGATGGAAGCCACGGCAACGGGTTTCCCGAAGGGATGGAGGGAGATATCCCGCCGGTAGATGAAGGGCCCGAGCAGCTACCCTTTT
>DATHHR010000216.1:0-8034 GCA_035317105.1 Ferruginibacter sp.
CGGATTGCTAGGCGGAGATCATAGCACGCCGTTTGGTTTTTTTAAAGCCATAGCAGATAAGCATGGTGATTTTGGCATTCTGCAATTTGACGCGCATTGCGATCTTAGGGTTGCGTATGAAAATTTTAAATATTCGCACGCATCGGTTATGTACAATGCGCTGGAAGAAATTCCTCAATTAAAAAAATTAGTTCAGGTAGGCATCAGGGATTATTGCGAAGAAGAATGGAACTATATTGTCAATAGCAAAAACAGGGTAGTTACTTATTTTGATAAAGAACTTAAAGACAGGCAATACGATGGCCAGGTGTGGAAAGTTATTGCTGATGAGATCGTGAGCCATCTTCCTGATAAAGTGTATATTAGTTTTGACATTGATGGATTAGATCCAAAGCTTTGTCCGCATACAGGTACGCCGGTACCGGGCGGTTTAGAGCTTGACCAGGTTTTTTATATCTGCAAAAAAGTATTGGAAAGCGGCAGAAAGATCGTTGGCTTTGACCTGAATGAAATAGGTGTTAGTCATGATGAATGGGATGAAAATGTTGGGGCAAGGTGTTTATTCAAATTGTGCAACCTGTTGATGATGAGCAATTCTTAATTTTGAGTTTAATTGATAAATAACCCGCCCTTCCATTTTTACGGAAGGGCATTTTATTAAAAAAATAATAGCATGTTCACGTTCATTCTCAAAGAAAATAAAGCGGATATCGAAATAGTGATAACGAGAATACTACTTGCTGTTGCCGGTGTTATTTCATTGTTCTTTGGTAACTATATGATCGGGTTAGCTACAGCCATTATATTATTGGCCATATCTTATTTTGTAAAAACAATTTCTAAAAAGTTCAGGATCAGTCGCCCGGTACTGTTAATAGTGGCAGCCATTGTTTTATTTATTGGGACGGGCTCTTATATCTTTTCGGGCATTTTATTGTGCTATGCTCTATTGCTGCAGGTCTTGCAAAAAAGGCCGGAAGTATTTATAGACAAAAATAAAATAGTGCTGAAAAAAGTATTTATGAATGAAACGTATGAATGGACAGATTTCAATAATATTATTTTAAAAGACGGATTGCTTACACTTGATTTTACAGATAATAAATTATTGCAATTATACATAGACGATCGTAAAACAACGATCTACGAAAACTTTTTTAATTCTTTTTGTAGCGAACAATTAATTGTTGTTAAATAGCAGTACTCAGCCGAAATGTGCGACGCCACCCATGCTCAATAGTAGCATGCTGTCCGGCTCAAAACCTCCTTTAATTTAAAATTGACAAACTACAACAAATTGACGATTTTTGCAGTATGATCTTAGCAGAAAGCCCATACTTATTATACTCTGATGGCGAGGGAAATATTTTCGAAGACCTATCGCTCTTCGCAACCGGCCGCACCGGCTGGGATGCGGTTCCTGTGCCGGAAGACGAGTGGATAGAAATTCCTGAAGGCGGTTCATTGTACGAATTGCCGGGCAGAAGAGGCATTGGTATTGATGTAAAAACAGGCGATATGCGCTTGTGCGAAAAGGGCTGGGCTGTTGCGGCATTTATTCCGCCGGCACATACCGGTTTATACATTGCTGCTTATGAAACGATGGCCGATGCGCCAACATTGCCTTTGTTCTGTTACACAGCAGCATCCTGGTTCAATGGTAAATTTTATGTGCCTGCTGTAAGAATTGAAAATGATATCAGGCAAGAGAGTGAAGGCTTTGATACGGCAAAGATTGAAAGTGGCGTTACTAATTTACTAGCAGCCTATCCGCATAACCGTTTAGTAAAACATTTGGCAGAAAATTGTTGTCTCACTTATCATTGTCCGGCTGCAAGAAATTTTTTCCTGGGTAGATGGGAATGTCCTATTCCTTCTTCACCTGCTTGTAATGCGAATTGTGTTGGCTGTATTTCTTTTCAGCCCGAAGAAGAAACGATCGTTAGCACACAAGACCGTTTAACTTTTAAACCAACTGCAGAAGAGATCGTCGAATTTACAGTGCCGCATTTAGAAAGTGCGCCTTATCCGATCGTTAGTTTCGGTCAGGGTTGTGAAGGCGAGCCATTGTTGATGTGGGAAACGATCCGTGAATCTATTAAAGAAATCCGTAAGCATACCACAAAGGGAAGCATCAATATCAATACAAACGGCAGTAAACCCGATGCTGTAAAAGCATTGTGTGAAGCGGGTTTAAACAGTATGCGGGTGAGTACGAATAGTGCAAGAGAAAAAATATACACGCCATACTATCGCCCGAATAATTACAAATTTGAAGATATTATTGAGAGCTTGAAAGTAGTGCGAAGCTTTGGTGGTTGGACAAGCATCAATTATTTTGTTTTTCCGGGGATGACGGATAGTGTGGAAGAATACGAAGCGTTGCGTAAATTAATTAGAGAAACAGATCTGTGCATGATACAATGGCGCAACTTTAACATTGATCCTGATTGGTACATGGGTAAGATCGGTGTGGCAGAAACAGGCGAGTGCATGGGTATCAAACAAATGATGGAGTTGATCCATGAAGAATTCCCGAATTTAAAGTTTGGTTATTTCAATCCATCAATGGAAAGGATCAAAGGAAATTTCGAAGCTGATTTTGCGCATTAAATTTTTATTTTTTAATGAAGAGAAATAATCACTGGGCGGTTTTTGTTTCAAAAAATGCCAATAAAGATCTGTTCATACAACAATTGTTGGACAAGAAGACCGAAGGTGAGTTAGCTATATTTAATGATCGGTCTTCGATGTTAATGTCTGATCTTTCGATAATAGAATTGATCAACGAAGAAGAGATCCACGATCGTGTTGAGGTAGATAAAACTAACAATAGACAGCTTCGTTCCCTATCAAGCGGCGAACAAAAAAAAGCACTCCTTGCTTATTGCCTTTCTAAAAATCCTGATTGTATAATTCTAGATAATCCATTTGATAATTTGGATATTGCTTCACAGGCATCTCTGGGTGGTTTACTAAAAGATGCAGGAGATCATGCTAGTTTAATTCAAATCATCAATCGTAAAACAGATGTTTTGCCGTTCATTATAAATGCGGTAAGTATCGATGACAAAAATAAAATCACTTACCAAAGCGTAGAAGAATATTTGACTCAGCAGAAAAACGAATCAATTGTTTTTCCAAATGATGTTCCGAAGCCCCTACATGACTATGAAATCAAGAGCGATGCCTTAGTTGTTTTTAATAAAGTAAATGTTGCGTATAACGGGCGTCCAATTGTAAAAGATATTTCCTGGAAAATAAAGGCAGGAGAGTTCTGGCAATTGATCGGCCCCAATGGTTCAGGCAAATCTACTTTGTTAACGATGATAACAGGAGATAATCCAAAAGGGTACGGGCAAAACCTGACTTTATTCGGCATGAAAAAAGGAACAGGCGAAACCGTATGGGATATCAAACAGAACGTTGGTTATTTTACGCCATCGATGACCGACTTGTTTAGTAAGAACCACACGCTGCAGGGAATGGTCGTATCAGGATTATTTGATTCTATCGGATTGTATGTAATTCCTGCAGAAGCGCATTTGCAAGTAGCGAACGAATGGTTGCAGCTGATCGAAATGGATCATTTGAAAAATATATCTTTTAGTAAGTTGTCTTTGGGCCAACAACGCCTGGCATTGATCGCGCGTGCGATGATCAAACACCCGCCTTTATTAATATTAGATGAGCCTACTTCCGGATTGGATGATTATCATGTATCGTTGGTAACTTCTTTAATTAATAAGATAGCGGCAGAAAGCAGAACAGCGATATTGTATGTGTCACATCGAAGAGAAGAAGGGTTGGAGCCGCAGTTTGTTTTTGAGCTGACT
Organism: Ferruginibacter sp.; assembly: GCA_035317105.1. GTDB lineage: Bacteria > Bacteroidota > Bacteroidia > Chitinophagales > Chitinophagaceae > Ferruginibacter. The sequence continues at coordinate 3,837 of DATHHR010000216.1, forward strand.
ACTGATAAAAACGGATCTACAGGGAAAGAAATAAGAAACACAAAATAAGAAATAAGGAATAAGGAATAAGAAAGTAAGTAGCTCTTGTATCGAAAGAATTATTAATTACTAATTCTTAATTATTAATTAACCTCACAGCGTCTTTCGCAAAGTAAGTCGCGATCAGATCTGCGCCTGCTCGTTTGATGGAAGTTAAACTTTCGATGATCGCTTTATCCTCATTTAACCAGCCCATTTTTGCAGCAGCTTTTATCATCGCATATTCCCCGCTCACATGATAAGCACTTACTGGAACGGTTACAGCATTTTTTATTTCGCGTACAATATCCAAATAAGCCATTGCCGGTTTTACCATTACAATATCAGCGCCTTCTTCCACATCCATCAACGTTTCTTTGATTGCTTCCGTTCTGTTAGCGAAATCCATTTGGTATGTTTTCTTATCGCCAAAACCCGGACTGCTATCTAATGCATCTCTAAAAGGACCGTAAAAACAAGAAGCATATTTAGCGCTGTAGGCCATAATACCTGTCTTGGTAAAATTATTTATTTCTAATGCTTCGCGAATTTCTCCGATGCGGCCATCCATCATATCGCTTGGTGCAACAAAATCTGCTCCCGCTTCTGCATGACTGATACTCATTTGTACCAATGCATCTACTGTTGGGTCGTTTACTATTTCGTTGTTTTCTACAATACCATCATGTCCGTAAATTGAGTAAGGGTCAAGCGCCACATCAGTCATCACGATCATTTCGGGAACAGCATTTTTGATGGCTTTAATGCTGCGTTGCATCAAACCATTTTTATTCCATGCTTCTTTGCCGGTATTATCTTTTAATGAGTCATCGCATTTTATGAAAAGCAGCACACTTTTAATACCAAGGCTCCATAATTCTTTTGCTTCAACAACAGTTAGATCTAATGAACGTCGATAGTATCCGGGCATTGAAGGAATTTCAAATTTCATGTTCTCACCTTCGTCAATAAATAGCGGCGCTATAAAATCGGAAGGAGTCAGAATAGTTTCTGCTACTAAATTTCTTATCGAAGGATTAGTTCTTAGTATTCTATTTCTTCTCTGTAAAAACATAATTTTTATTTCTGATTTATAATGTCTGATTTCTGATTTGTGGTATTGGATTGTTTAAAATCATATATCAGAAATCATACATCAGCGATACTTAGCTTTTATTGTTTTATCTGTTGCAGCAAATATTGCAGTTAGCTCATTTGCTTCAATAATTAATTTTTCGACTTGATCACCTTGTTTTAATCCAGAATCTCTTATTATTTCTAACCAATAATGAGATTCATCCGCTTCCTCCAAAACTATTTCAATTTTATTAATAAAATCAGCTTTTGATTTAGCTCTTGCAGTTGCTCGATAATTTGCACCTACTGAACCTGCTGATCTAATTAATTGTTTTGCTATTTCAAATCCTGCGGCATTCCGTGGCAAATTTTCACATAACTTAATTACAGAAATGTGAAATAGCTTTGTTCTATCTCGCAATAGTTTAGCATCCATGTTTTCTTATTTAGGGTACGGTGTATTTTTGGATTTCTGATATATGATTTCTGATTGATGAAATTAAGACATTTAGCTTTAGTGCAAATCAGAAATCATATATCAGCAATCAGAAATTATTCTTAACAACTATTAGATTTGCGGGCCCATTCGTCTTTATCTATTTCTTTTGATTCGATGTGTAACCAATCTACAGGATGTAAACAGGCTTGTAATAATTTATCTTCTTCGCTTCCTTTTTCCGGTTGATAATTATATTCAAACCTTACAGTTGGCGGAAGGCTCATTAAAATACTTTCGATCCTACCATTTGTTTTTAATCCGAATAAAGTACCGCGATCGTGAACTAAATTAAATTCTACATATCTGCCTCTGCGTATTTCCTGCCAATGTTTATTTTTTTCTGTGTAAGCAGTATTTTTTCTTTTTTCAACGATCGGGATATAGGCTTCTATAAATGAATCGCCACAGCGTTTTGCAAAGTTTATCCAAAAGTCAACATCTTTATTGTCATCCGGCCTTTGGTAATCATAAAAAATGCCGCCAATACCTCTGCGTTCATTGTTGCGGTGAAAATTTACAAAGTAATTATCGCAGGTTGCTTTGAATTTTGGGTAGAAGGCTATATCGAATGCATCACAGGCATTTTTATAAGTCTGGTGAAATTGCTTAGCATCTTCATTAAATAAATAATAGGGGGTAAGATCTGTTCCGCCACCAAACCATCTGTCTATCACTTCATCCTGTTCATTATACAATTCAAACATCCTGTAATTGGCATGAACCGTAGGAACAAAAGGGTTTAACGGATGTATCACCAAACTTAATCCGCAGGCAAACCATTTAGCGCCATCAATTTTTAATTGTGTGCGCATGGCATCCGTTACCTCTCCAAAAACTATCGAAGTATTAACGCCTCCTTTTTCAATTAGATTTCCGTTTGCAATTATCCTGGTCTTGCCACCACCACCTTCAGCTCTTTCCCACGCGTCTTCTACAAATACCGCTTTGCCATCTGCTTTTTCCAAAGCAGTGCAAATACGATCTTGCAGATCGTGCACGAAATCTATCCAGGTGTCTTTTACCATAGAATGAAAGTAAAAAGTTAAAAGTCAAAACCAAAAAGTATTTGTTTCAGCGAATTCTACAACTTCCTTATTTAATCAAAACGATATTCTTTCACCGCATCAACAAAAGCCCTTGCGTGATCAACGGGTACATTTGGTAAAATACCATGACCAAGATTTGCAATATGGCCAGTTGGCCCAAATGCATCCAACATTGCTTTTACTTCTTTCCTGATAACAGGTATCGGCGATAATAATTTTGCAGGATCATAATTTCCCTGCAACGTAATATTCTTGCCTGCAAATTGTCTTGCTGTCTGTGGTTTAATGCACCAATCGATTCCTAAACCTGCAGCGCCTGTCGCCGCCATTTTATCTAATGATTGCCATGCACCTTTTGCGAAGATGATGGTTGGCGCCATATCTTTCAATGCAGTAACTATCTGACGAATGTATTGTAAGGATAAAATTTCAAAATCTTCCGGGCCTAATAATCCGCCCCAGCTATCAAATATTTGAATCGTATCGGCGCCAGCTTTTACTTGCCCTTGTAAATATTTGATCGTTGTATCGGTGATCATTTGTAATAACTGGTGCGCTACTTCCGGTTGTGTGTAACAGAATGTTTTTGCTTCATCAAAAGTTTTAGAGCCCTTCCCTTGTACCATATAACATAATAATGTCCATGGCGCACCTGCAAAACCAATTAATGGAACACGGCCATGCAATTCTTTTTTGATCATTTTGATGGCATCGAAAACATAGCCCAGGCTTTCATCAACTTCCGGTACGCGTATGCGTTTTAGATCGGGAATTGTTTTGATAGGGTTGGGCAATAATGGCCCCTGGCTTTCTATCAACTGTACTTCTAAACCCATTGCCTGCGGCACCACTAAAATATCAGAAAATAAAATTGCGGCATCTACACCAATTATATCAACAGGCTGAAGCGTTATTTCACAGGCTAGTTCTGGTGTTTGACAACGTTCAAAAAAACCGTATTTTTTTCTTAGCACCATATATTCCGGTAAATACCTGCCTGCCTGGCGCATCATCCATACGGGTGTTCTTTCCGTTTTTTCTCCGCGCAATGTTCTTAATAATAGATCGTTCTGTAATGTGCTCATGTAGTTAATGGTGTAGTGGGCTGATCATACATAGTAGGCGATCGCTTTTTCGAGCAGATCTTCTTTGCCATGCTTATCACTTAGTACTATTTTATTTTTGGTGTATTTTTTTATGGTGCTTGCAGTTGTATTGCCGATAGCGAATAAGGTTGTTTGCGGACCAACTTTATTTACTGTAAAAAAACTTTCTACGGCACTCGGACTAAAAAACAAAATACCGCTGTATTTTTTAGTTATTTTTTCGTTTATCTGGAATGTTTTGTAGACCTCGATTTCATTTACTTCAATTTTATTTTCAGTTAATTTTTGCGGCAATTCATGCCTGCGCTGATCGCCGCAGAAGAAAGCTACCTTGCTGATATTTTTTTCTGCAATGATGGCGCCGGCTAATTCGGCAGCGCTATCTGCTGTACCTACTATTGATCTGCCATCAAATTCTTCCATCACTAATTTTTGCGTGGCGGTACCGATGC
>DATHHR010000217.1:0-7224 GCA_035317105.1 Ferruginibacter sp.
TTACAGAATGCGAACTGGTGAAACCGGAACAGCAAGGCAGGGAAATTTACTACTCACTTGAAATTAACAAAATGAAAGAGATTGACAAATGGCTTAACCAATTCAGAAAAATTTGGGAGACACGATTCAATCAACTTGACCAAGTATTATCAACAATTAAAAAACAGAAAAAATGAAAAACAATTTGTTATTTGATTTTACCGTTGACAAGGCATCAAAAACGGTATTCGTAAACAGGGAATTTGATGCAGATCTTTCGCTGGTATGGGATGCTTTCACCAAACAAGAAATTCTTGACCAATGGTGGGCGCCTAAACCCTGGGGCTCAAAAACAAAATTCATGAATTTTGAAGTTGGTGGCAAAAGATTTTATGCCATGGTAAGCCCGGAAGGACAAGAACATTGGTCACTCCAAAAATATACTTCTATTAGTCCAAAAACCAATTTCAAATATCTAAATGCTTTTGCAGACAAAGATGCAAACCCTGACTTGCCTGGTTCTGATTGGGATCTGAGTTTTAGTGAAGCAAACGGAACGACAAAAGTGAGTATCGTTATCACAAATGAATCGCTTGCCCGTATGGAGCAGATGATCGAAATGGGCTTCCAGGGAGGATTTACTATGACATTGAATTATTTGGAAACTTTGTTGGCAACTCTATCGAAATGATTTCTGATTCAATTAACTGCTTAACTCTACCAGTTCCTACGGAAGCGCCTCTTTGGGTGCGATGCCGAGCGAAGCAAGGCAGACAAAATCATGCGAAGCAGATTTTCGTCAGTGGCCAAAGGAGCGCTGGAGAAGGAACGCAGCCCAGCGGCTATGAGCGACAAAAAATAAAAAAATTACAAACAGTCATGATGGATCAAAGGCGGTAATACTTTAAATAAATTTAAAGCCTCCTTACTATATTAGACGCCAGTTAGGAAACTAGCTCGATGGTAGACACAAGTCATCCTTCGGAAGACTTGCGCCAGTTTCGAGAACTATTTAGAAACTTTGTTGGCAACCTTATCGAAATAAAGTTTCAGGAATGATGTTTGTTGTTACTTATACAAAACCGTAAAAAAAATTATGCAAAAGATCAGCCCTTTCCTTTGGTTCGACAGCAATGCTGAAGAAGCCATAAATTTTTATATTCCCATTTTTAAAAACTCAAAAATTATAAGGTCAACGCGCAACCCGCCTGGTTCGCCCGGTCCTGCAGGTGAATTGCTTGTGGCAACCATACAATTGGAAGGACAGGAAATCACTTTGATGAATGGCGGTCCCGGCCATCCGCTCACTGATGCCATCTCGCTCACCATCAACTGTAGCAATCAGGAAGAGGTCGATCATTATTGGAACAAACTCCTTGAAGGCGGCGGGCAAGAGATAGCTTGCGGTTGGCTGAAAGACAAGTTTGGCCTTTCCTGGCAGGTAACACCAACCATTTTGCCCGAGCTGCTTAGTGACCCCAACACCGCAAAAGCTGGCCGTATTATGCAGGCTATGATGAAAATGATCAAGCTGGATATTGCAACGCTGAAAGCCGCTGCAAATGCAAAATAATTGGTATCGTTATCAGCGTAGTTAAAAAATAAATATGAACGATAGATATAAATATGGGATTGGCTTCTGGTCAGGCGCTGGCATTTACAGTCTGATCAATATGATCATGAATCTCAATCATAGAAGCCAGGATAAAATTTGGATTTACGATTGTATCATAACATGCGTGGCTATTATTGGTTTGATCTTGTGTATTTATTTATTGGATAAAAGAAAAGAAAATTAGAATATTTTCCTTTTCATTTAATTTGATCCAACATCGAGAGATAAATTATTCTGATCCAATTAACAGCTCTTAACTCTACCAGTTCCTACGGAAGCGCCTCTTTGGGTACGGTGCCGAGCAAAGCGAGGCAGACAAAATCATGCGAAGCAGATTTTCGTCAGTGGCCAAAGGAGCGCTGGAGAAGGAACGCAGCCCAGCGGCTATGAGCGACTACAAACTAAAAAAATTACAAACAGTTTTGATGGATTATCAAATATTTTTGCCGGGAAGACGGGAAGGCGTTTATAGTTTACTGTAATCGGGAGCATATTAAATACGACTTCAATCAAGGCAGGCCAAGATCATTACGTACTCCTGATCTTCTCTTCTTCCAGATCGATCAAATACAATTGGGCCCTGATAATTTCTTCGTTCAGATCAGGATCTTTATTTTTATCGATCAAAAAATTACGTTGATGCTCTAATAATTCAAGATAGATCCTCCTGTGTTCGGAATCCATTATTTCGTCATTACCCATTTGCATTTTGTCTTCCCAATGTTTAAGGGTATCAGCTAATAAAGGCTTGCTGATTATATGTTCAGCATATCGATCTCTCAACACAGTAACAGAGTGTGCATACAGCTCTCTTCGAACTCTTTTCGAAACAATATCCGAATCTTCCTCGTTATTCATAAACACAGCAGTTCGTTTTAGGATATAAGGCAAAGTAAGTCCCTGTACAAATAATGTAAGCACGATCACAACAAAGGTGATGAACAAGATCAGGTTGCGTTGCGGAAAATCGTGGCCGCTGGTTAATGTTACAGGAATAGCAAGCGCTGCGGCCAATGAAACAACGCCTCTCATTCCCGTCCAGCCGAGTACAAAGGGCCGCTTCCACATACCGGTGCTGTTCATGTTATAAAAAGTTTGCCGCCTGAATAAATAAGTAGCGAAGAGCGCGAAGAAAGAAGAGATAATTCTTACAGCGATCAAAAGAACAGTAACCCATACTCCATATTCAATGGCAGTAGAAAGCGGAATTCCTTTTTCGCGTAAGCCGGATAGTATCTCGGGCATATCCAAGCCTATCAGCATAAACACCAATCCGTTCAGGATAAATACAAAGCTTTCCCATACGCTATATCCTCTTATCCTGCTGGTACTATTTAAAAAAATCAACCGATGGTTAGATAAATACAGTCCGCCGAAAACAACCGCCAGCACACCCGAGCTATGCAGGTGTTCGCCAACCCAGTATAAAACATAGGGCTCTATTAATGTAAACGCAATATCTGATGGAGCATCAGTAGGCAGTTTTTTATGAGCCTGCATAAAGATCCAACCAAGTGCCAATCCTATTATAGCGCCTCCAAATATCATCCAGCTAAAATCCAACACTGCATCCCTCCAGATAAACTGTCCGGTAGCCACAGCGATCAATGCAAAACGAAAGATGATCAATGAAGAGGCATCGTTCAATAAACTTTCTCCTTCTAATATTGTAGCAGTACTTTTTTGTACTTTCACAAATTTTAAAATGGCGCCTGCACTAACCGCGTCAGGAGGTGAAACTATTCCACCCAATAAAAAACCGAGTGCCAATGAAAAACCGGGAATAAAATAATTCGTAAAGATGGCAACGGAAACCGCGGTAAAGAATACGACCAAAAAAGAAAAGCTTCCGATTATCCTGTACCACTTTTTCAGATCTTTTAATGAGATAGACCAGGATGCCTCGAACAAGAGCGGCGGCAAAAAAATAAAAAATATCATATTAGGGTTGACGTGGATAGCCGGCAAGCCGGGAATAAAGCTAATGCCCAACCCTGCTATCACCAATAAGATCGGATAAGCGATCTTTATTTTATTAGCCAGCATCTCTATCAAAACAATGAGGGCTATCAGTGCTAAAATAAATGGTAATGATTCGTGCATAAATCAAAAATAGCTATCCTGGCTTACAGAAAAAAACGAATATTTGTCTTCACTGATCTTTCCTGGCAAAAGTCTTCCGAAGAATTAATGTAAAAAACATACCCTGTTTAACAACAAACAATAAAAATTAATTATTTTACAAAAAAAAGTACCATGGCAAAAACAAATATCTACCTGAATTTTCAGGGCAAAGCTGAAGAAGCATTTAACCTCTATAAATCAGTTTTCAAAACAGATTGGTCTGCGCCAATGTTTCGCATGGGCGATATGCAGCAACAAGAAGGGATGCCGAAACTTTCTGCTGAAGATAAAAGTAAAATAATGCATGTAGCACTTCCAATTTTAGGAGGTACAAATATTATGGGCTCAGATATGCTTGAAAGTATGGGACATGTTGTTGTTGGTAATAACACCACTATCAGCCTTGAATTTGATACCAAAGAAGAAGCAGACAGAATTTACAATGCACTATCACAAGGAGGTTCTGATAATGTAGCGCCTCATGATGAATTTTGGGGTTATTGGGGTGTTTGTCTTGACAGGTTTGGTATTCGCTGGATGTTCAATGTTCCCAAATAATAAAATATGAGTGGTGAACAAAATACAGAGCCGGATAATACAGCCGTAAGAACTGCTTTATGGAGAGCAATGCATGTTCTGGTTGATGCAAAGCCGTATATATTGGAAGATGAAGTAGGCTTACAATTGATCGCCCCAAATACCGATTGGCAACTACGCCCCGATATGCATCCGGAGTTTACAAAACGCCTTCGTGCTTCTATTGTGGCGCGTGCGCGTTTTATTGAGGACCTGATCATTGAACAAAGCAAAAAAGGAATTACGCAGTATGTTATTCTCGGTGCCGGGCTTGATAGCTTTGCGCAACGCAGGCCGGATATTGCCGATCAACTTCAAATATTTGAGATCGATCAACCGGATACACAGACCTGGAAACAGCGGCGCCTGACCGAACTTGGTTTTGGTGTTCCACAAGGATTACATTTTGTTTCTGTCAATTTTGAAACCTCGTCTTGGTGGAAAGAATTATTGAAAGCAGGATTTGATATCAGCAAACCTGCTGTTGTTACCTGTACAGGCGTTACATTATACCTTACAAAAGAAGCCATCGTTTCTACTTTAGCACCAATAGCCACACTTGCACCCGGGTCAACACTTGCAATGAGTTTTTATCTACCCATGGATCTGCTGGATGAAGAAGATAAATTTTTACAACAGCTGGGAGAAAAAGGTGCACGCGAAGCCGGAACCCCATTCATAAGTTTTTTTGCGTCAAATGAAATATTGGATCTGGCATATGAAGCCGGCTTTACAAAAGCAAAAACAATATCTACAAAAGATATGGAAGAGCTGTATTTTAAAAACAGGCCCGATCATTTATTACCCGCAAGCGGAGAATTTTTTTTGTTGGCAACAACGTAAATTTTACTAAACAAGTTGAAAATTCAGTAACTAGTTACTAGCGTCGCTAGCTGGTTGTATAATCAGCGAAAGAGTTATGTAATATCCTATATATTTGTATTGATAGCAATTATTTGGCAGACTGTATCTTATAACGCAATGACAATGAAAATTAAATTGACAATTATTTTATTGGCTTTTTTAGCACCTAACTTTTCATTTGGACAAATAAAACTTGCCGACCTTAAAGTTGATACTACCATTACAGGTTTTCATTTTGCAGCAGATTTTCAGGGAACGAACGTTTTTACAAATGATGGAGCATCCGACATGCATACAATTAACCCGACAGCCTTTTCATTTACAATAGCCCCAAATATGAAGGCTGCGGAGGCTAAAGACCAATTTGAACTGCTGTTGAGTATGTCAGAGCAAAGTGGTTATAAAATCATAGACATTTTTAAAAAGGATACAACGCTAAAAGGAAACAATGCCTATTACATTTCATATATTGAAACAGATGATAAGGTGAACTACAAAAATTTCGTTTTTAATGCTTTTGTAATTAAGGATAAGACAATTATACTTTTTACAAGCGGCGACCTTGACAATGGACGGTTGTCTGACAAACTCAGAAAAACTTTTTACAGCATAAATTTATAACTATAGCCAATATTGCATTGGCATTAACTCATATACACCCCTATGCGACAGCTACTTTTTTCATTCATCCTACTACTTGCTTTCAAACAACCTCCGGAAAAGATCATTTTAAAGACTCTTTCAGGAGACAACATAACTGTAACTAATGACATTATCTATTACAATAAAAAACCAATAAGCAAACCTATTGATGATATTGTTTACGATAGTAAGTATAATAGGCTCATCGAACAGAATTCATCCATTCTTTTATTTTTAGAAATTAATAACACTCCCGACTTTAATACACTTGCAGCCTATAAACTAACGAATCAAAAAGCAACTAAGCTTGTAGAATGTGTTTATAACGACAAATCACAAGGTATTGGCCCCGCCCCTTTTACAGACATAGACAGTGATGGCAAATTGGAATTTGGAGGATTTGATATAACAGAAGGGTACGACACCAAAGATTCCACGTATTATAATCCATCGAAATACTACGAGATCAATAATGGAACAATCATTTTTGATTCTACCTTGACAAAGAAAATGGATATAAAGATCAATGGTTTATATATAGCAAAGCCATTAGATAAACACGGTAATTGCTGCGTAGTTATTAAAAGAAGTGCAAAAAAAAGCAATCACTAACATGATGTCTGGCCTAAGGAGTTATAAGCTTATTTGTGCTAACACTTGCTGGAAATCAACATCGCACCATTGCACTTGTTCATCTGCTTTAAACCAGGTGAGTTGGCGCTTGGCATAATTGCGGGTATTTTGTTTGATCATTTGTACGGCATATTCCAAAGAAACATCATCTTCCAAATAACTGAATAATTCTCTGTAGCCCACTGTTTGTAAGGCATTCAGCTTTTTATATTGTTCTAAGCTTTTTACTTCTGCTTCCAAACCGTCTTCCAACATTACATTTACACGGGCATTGATCCTATCGTACAACGCTTCTCTTGGCATATCCAACCCGATCTTTATAATATCAAAATCGCGCTTCTTTTTATTGTGTGTTTGAAAATCGAGGATCGATCTTCCGGTAGATAATTTTACTTCCAGCGCGCGTATTAACCGCGTGGGGTTTTTATTTTCTCCCTTAGCATAATAAACAGGATCAACTTTTTCTACTTCTTTCTGCAGCCATTCTAATCCCTCCCATTCGTAATCTGCGATCACTTTTTCTTTTATTTCCGGAGAAACCTTTGGCACTTCATCAATACCATGGCAAAATGTTTTTACATACAACCCCGTACCACCAACCATTATAGCAATATCTTTCTTTTTAAAGATCCCGGTGATGCTTTTCAACGCATACTGCTCAAAAATAGCCGTGTTCATCTCCTCCTGGATAGAATGAGAATTAATGAAATAGTGTTTTACCAGGGCTAATTCTTGAGCCGTAGGCTTGGCTACTCCAATATTTAATTCTTTAAAACACTGGCGGCTATCTG
>DATHHR010000218.1:0-28860 GCA_035317105.1 Ferruginibacter sp.
AAAACAAAATTCCGTAAAATGTTTTATGGGGTTGCGTCATTTGGCTGGAGCGGTAGCACCAAGCACTGGCAACGTCATGAAAGCTTATCATTGGTATTAGCTGGTTTAAGTACGCCGTTGGTACTTTCTGTACACACGATCGTATCTTTTGACTTTGCTACATCTGTTATTCCTGGATGGCACACAACGATCTTCCCTCCGTACTTCGTTGCGGGTGCGATATTCAGTGGGTTTGCCATGGTGCAATCATTGATGATCATCTTAAGAAAAGTATTTGTATTAGACGATTATATCACACTGGGACATATCGAAGCGATGAATAAAGTAATTGTATTGACAGGTTCTATTGTGGGTGTTGCGTATATCACTGAGCTGTTCATCGCCTGGTACGGACAAAATCCTTACGAGTGGTATGCGTTCAGCCAGAACCGTGTGAATTTGTTCAGTCCTTATGGATGGAGCTATTACCTGATGATGTTCTGTAACGTGGTTTCTCCGCAGTTATTCTGGAGCAAAAAATTAAGAAGAAATATTCCTTTCACTTTCTTCATGAGTATTGTAGTGAACGTAGGTATGTGGTACGAGCGTTTTGTAATTATTGTTACTTCTACTTACAGAGATTACTTACCATCATCCTGGAGTACTTATTACAGCCCTTCTATTTATGAGATCGGTTTCTATGTTGGTACGTTCGGGTTGTTCTTTACTTGTTTCTTCTTATTCTCTAAATATTTCCCTGTAATCGCTGTTGCTGAGATCAAGAGCATTTTGAAAACTGCAGGTGAAGGATACAAAGTGAAAATGACAGATTTAGAAAAAGAAGATTCGGAAAAGTTTTATGTTGAAGAAGTAGAACACGCACACTAGAAGCCCCTGTCCCCTAAAGGGGGATTAGAGACTTGTAGTAAATTGGATACATTAAATAATAACAGCTCAAACACCCCTTCAGGGGATGGGGGCAAAATTTAATTAATATGGCTTTCAAAAAATTTGTGGTAGGTAGTTTCGATGACGAAAAGGTATTGTTCCCTGCGGTGAAAAGTGTTCGCCGTGCAGGTTACAAGATCCATGACGTTTACACGCCCTTCCCTATCCATGGCTTGGATCATGCAATGGGTTTAAGAGAAACGAGTTTACATACTGCCGGTTTCATTTACGGTGTTACCGGAACTACAACAGCATTAAGCTGCATTAGCTTTATATTGGTGAAAGACTGGCCTTTGAATTTCGGCGGTAAACCGCACTTTTCATTACCGGCCTGGATACCTATCACGTTTGAGTTAACGGTATTATTTGCAGCTGTTGGTATGGTACTTACTTTTTGCTACCTGTGCCAATTGGCGCCGTTTGTAAAAAAGCATGTGTTTCATCCAAGAGCTACTGATGATCTTTTCACTATGGTGATTGAGTGTTCAGATAAAACAAGCGAAACAGAAGTAGCCGCTTTTTTAGAAAAAGCAGGCGCTAAAGAAGTGAATGTGCAAAATGTAGAAGCTGGGTGGTGGATCGGTACATACGATAAAGAACAAAAACTATACAGAGAAGAGCTAGGATATTAATACAAGACCAATTAGAGTAAACTGATTTTATAGAATTTATAAAACTGAAATGAAAAAAAATACCATCATAACCGTTTTAGTGCTGGGGATCACAGGAGCTGCGGCTGTAATGACAGGCTGTAGCATCGATAGCAAACGCGAACCAGGTAAAGTGTACATGCCGGATATGGCTTATAGCAGAGCTATTGAAACTTACGCAGAGTTGGATTCGACTGTTTTTACAGATGACAGCGCTAAGATCGGAGAAGAAATATTTTACAATCGTATGCCGGTTGAAGGTACTATGAGAAGAGGCGACCTAATGCCTTATCCATACGCCAATGATTCTGCTGGTTATGTAATGAGCGCAACGGTTAAAAACCCTTTGCCTCCTTTAAATGCGATCGACAGTGCAGAAGCATCAAGGTTATTTAATATCAATTGTGCTATTTGTCATGGTGCAGATGGAAAAGCTGATGGCCCGCTATCTTCTAAAATAGGTAGTATCGCTAATTTGACTGATTCACTTCACTCTGCATTGGCTGATGGTACGATGTTTCATAGTATCAATTACGGTAAAAACAATATGGGAAGTTATGCTTCTCAGTTAAGCAGGAAACAACGCTGGATGATCATTCAATACATCAGAACATTAGAAGCGAAACACTAGAAGAGCAATACAAAAAAATAAAGCATTCAACTCAAAATAAAGTTTAGATGAATCATTCTTTCGAATTACCAAGCAGTTACAAAAAATGGACTATAGGCCTGATAGTAGTAGGTATCGTAGCGTTGCTATATGGTTTAATAGCCTTTCATCCGTTTACACCTTCAGTAAATGGCGATCATCTTGATAGCACTCGCTTTTGGGCTGTATTATTACAGAACAGCGTGTTCTTTTTATTGATCGTGAATGCGAGTATGTTCTTCATCTGCTTTACTACATTAGCGATGGGTGGATGGCAGGTTGCTTTTCGCCGTGTGCCGGAAGCTATTTCAAGTGTAGTACCTGTTTTAGGATTGATCTGTTTTGTTGTTGTAATGGCCATTGTAATGGGACATCGTGGAGATATTTATCCATGGGCTGATAAAAGTATTGTTGCAGGTGATAAAATAATTCAAGGTAAAAGTGGTTTCCTAAATCCTGGCTTCTTCACTTTCTATTCTGCTATCACAATTTTAGCCTGGTGGTTACTAGGTAAAAAAATGCGCTCTTTAAGTTTACAAAGCGATAAAGATGGCCAGATGGATTACGAAGCGGCAAAAACATGGATGGGCAAAAACATTACGATCGCTTCGGTTTATACAGTAATATTTGGTTTAACTGTAGGTTCTGTTATTCCCTGGTTATGGATCATGAGCATCGATGTTCATTGGTACAGCACCATGTTTAGCTGGTATACTTTTGCAAGCTCTTTTGTATCTGGTTTATCATTGATCGCTATTTTTGTTGTGTATCTAAAGAACCAGGGCCAATTAGAATATGTTACTGATGAGCATTTACATGACTTAGGTAAGTTCATGTTTGCGTTCTCTATCTTCTGGACATACTTGTGGTTCGATCAATACATGTTGATCTGGTACGCAAATATTCCTGAAGAAACTACTTACTTTAAAATACGAGTGGAAGGCCCTTTCCGTGGTATCTTCTTCGTGAACTTAATATTGAACTTTGGTGCTCCTTTATTGATATTGATGAAGAAAGCTGTTAAACGTAACTGGACAATGGTAACTTTTATGGCTATCCTTATCATCTTCGGACACTGGCTAGATTTCTGGCAAATGGTGATGCCTGGTACATTGGGTGGCCACGCAGAATTAATGCCTTTTGAATTTGGTATCGCTGCCTTATTTGTTGGGATCATTATGTGGAGAGTGGGCGTTTATTTATCAAGCAATCCGATGTTGATGAAAAATCATCCTTTCTTGAAAGAAAGTATGATACACCATACATAGACAATGGATAATTGTTTAATTGATAATTGACAATTGTTTTTATAGTGTGTTTGATCGTAGATGTTTAATTGTTGCAGGTTGATGAAATGTGCGACGCCAATGAAGCTTAATAGTAGTACTACTGTTCGGCTCAAAAAAAGAAATAACTGTTTTAAATAATAACGCTCCAAACACCCCTTTAGGGGACGGGGGCAAAATAACTTTGCATCATGACTGATTATTTGTTGATAGCTATCCTGGTAATGATTTTTATAGTCATTTTTCAGATCGCGAAAGCTAGTGAATACGTAAGCGTACTAAAGGGCGAGGATAAAGCGCGCAAACAAAATAACAAGATCAATGCCTTCTTGCTGATCGCCTTTTTGGTGTTTGGTTTGATCGGTGTGTGGTGGTGTAATGATATGTTCTACGGAAAAACATTGTTTCCACAAGGTGCTGCTTCAGAAATGGGTCAAAAGATCGATCTGATGCTGTACATCACGATCGGTGTAACTGGGGTGGTATTCGTTATTACACAAGCATTATTATTCTGGTTTGCATTTAAATACCAGGAAAGGGATGACCGCAAGGCCTATTACTTTCCGCACAATACTAAATTAGAATTGCTTTGGACAACAGTACCGGCGATCTTCTTAACTGTATTGGTTGTATTTGGTTTAAAATATTGGTTTAAAATAACAGGTGAAGCGCCTAAGAATGCTATTCAAATTGAAATCACCGGTCACCAGTTTGGGTGGGAGTTCCGCTATCCGGGAGCTGATGGTATCTTAGGTAAAAAAGATTACAGGTTAACGCAAGGCGCGAACAGCTTAGGTGTTGATTTTAGCGATCCTGCAAGTCATGATGATATCCATGTTTCAGGAACAGTGCATATCCCGGTTGGCAAACCGATCAAGTTTATTATCAATTCTCAGGATGTTATTCATGATGTTGGTTTATCACATTTCAGGATGAAGATGGATGCTGTTCCGGGTATTCCAACAACATTGTGGTTTACACCTTTGTACACTACAGAAGAAATGAAAGTACGTTCTGGAGATCCAAACTTTGTATATGAGATCAGTTGTGATCAGATGTGCGGTAAAGGGCATTTTTCTATGAGAGGCGTTATCATTGTTGAAAGCGAAGCAGATTACGAAAAATGGTTATCATCACAAAAATCAGAATATTCTACTTTATTTCCTCCAGCAGGAAGTGACAGTACAAAGACTGACAGCACAAAAACAATAGCAAGCACATTAAAATAGTTATTATTAGTACCGATAAATAGTAAAAGATTATGAGTAGCGAAACAACCTTACACGAAGCAGGTGTTCATGCACACGATGATGCGCATGGAGAACACCACCATCATGAAACGTTTATAAGCAAATACGTTTTCAGTATGGATCACAAAATGATATCCAAGCAGTTTTTAATAACGGGTATCATTTGGGCCATGATCGGAGGATTATTTTCTGTATTATTCCGTTTGCAATTAGGTTATCCTGATTCTACTTTCCCAATATTAGAAGACCTTTTGGGCCATTGGGCCAAAGGTGGTAAGATACAACCTGAATTTTATTACGCATTGGTAACGATGCATGGTACTATCCTTGTATTCTTTGTATTGACTGCAGGCTTAAGCGGTACGTTCGCGAACTTCTTAATTCCATTACAGATCGGTGCAAGAGATATGGCGTCGCCGATGTTGAATATGTTGAGCTACTGGTTCTTCTTTTTAGCTTCGATCATTATGTTCTCTTCATTGTTTGTACAAACCGGTCCTGCTGCAGGCGGTTGGACGATCTATCCGCCATTAAGCGCTTTGGGTGATGCATCACAAGGTTCTAAAATTGGTATGGATCTATGGTTGTTGAGTATGGCAATGTTTATTGTAAGCTCATTATTAGGAGGTTTAAATTATATCTCTACCATTTTGAACCTACGTACAAAAGGTATGAGCATGACGAGAATGCCATTGACCATCTGGGCATTATTTTTCACTGCTGTATTAGGCGTTCTTTCTTTCCCTGTATTATTATCAGGCGCTATTTTATTATTATTTGATAGAAACTTAGGTACAAGTTTCTTCTTAAGTGATATCGTTATCAACGGAAAAATATTACCGAACGAAGGTGGTAGCCCGATCTTGTTCCAGCATCTATTCTGGTTCCTGGGTCATCCTGAAGTATATATCATCTTACTTCCGGCAATGGGTATGTCTTCTGAGATCTTATCTGTAAACAGCCGTAAACCAATTTTCGGTTACATGGCAATGGTTGGTTCTATGTTCGCTATCGCGATACTAGCCTTCTTAGTATGGGCGCATCATATGTTTGTAACAGGATTGAATCCTTTCTTAGGGGCTTTCTTTGTTTTGCTTACATTGTTGATCGCTGTTCCATCTGCTATTAAAGTGTTTAACTGGCTAACTACTTTGTGGCGGGCCAATATTCGCTTTACTCCCGCTATGTTATTTGCTATCGGTTTCGTTAGCTTCTTTATCAGCGGTGGTTTAACCGGTATCTTCTTAGGTAACTCTGCTTTGGATATTCACTTACACGATACTTATTTTGTAGTGGCGCATTTCCATATTGTAATGGGTGTGGCTTCTTTCTTTGGAATGTTTGCAGGTGTGTATCATTGGTATCCTAAAATGTACGGCCGTTATTTAAACAATACTTTAGCGTATATCCATTTTTGGGTAACTATCGTTGGCGCTTACCTGATCTTCTGGCCAATGCACTACGAAGGTTTAGCAGGTATGCCTCGCCGTTATTATGATTACACAGGTTGGGAATCATTTAAAATGTTTGCGGGCCTAAACCAATTCATCAGCTTTGTGGCGATGGTTGTTTTTGCTACACAATTAATGTTTGTATTCAACTTTTTCTATAGCATTTTCAAAGGAAGAAAAGTTAGATCAACAAATCCTTGGGGTGCTAATACTTTAGAGTGGACAACACCGCTTCATCCAGGCCATGGTAACTGGCCTGGAGAAATTCCTGAAGTTTTC
Organism: Ferruginibacter sp.; assembly: GCA_035317105.1. GTDB lineage: Bacteria > Bacteroidota > Bacteroidia > Chitinophagales > Chitinophagaceae > Ferruginibacter. Next base: position 6,493 of record DATHHR010000218.1, read on the forward strand.
CGTGGTGCATACGATTACGGTAAAGACGGAAGAGAATTCATCCCGCAGACCGAACCGATCGGAGCGAATGAAAGCCATCACTAGGAGATTAGCTAATTAGCTGATGTGCTAATAATGCTAATTAAGTAAGTTATAAATTGAGGTTAAGAGTATAAATAGTTTTTTGAAGTTAAGGTCATTAGCAAATTAGCAGATTAGCTAATTCGCACATTACTTAAATAGGATGCAGCAAGACACAAATACCATAGCTAATTCAAATTCGTTTGCATTGGCAAGCAAAGTGAAAGATTATTTTCAACTGATCAAATTCACTTTAAGCTTCATGGTGGTGTTTAGTACTGTTGTAAGTTTTTTGATCGCGCCAAATGAATTAAATTTTGACCGCTCAAAAATACTATCAGTTCTTTTACTTTTTGTTGGAGGTATGCTGGTTACAGGATCGGCTAATGCGATCAACCAGGTAGTTGAAAAAGATACAGACGCAATGATGTTGCGCACCGCTAAGCGCCCTATCGCAAGCGGCAGGATGAGTCCGAAAGAAGGAACCATTTTCGCCATTGTTACCGGAGCTTTAGGTGTATTCATCTTGTGGTATTGGTTCAATTACCAAAGCGCTTTGATAGGATTATTCAGTTTGTTTTTATATGGCTTTGTTTATACGCCACTTAAAAAAGTTAATTCTGTTGCAGTGTTGGTTGGGGCAATTCCAGGTGCTTTGCCTTGCCTGATCGGATGGGTTGCTGCTTTTGGCGATCATCCCATTGTTTGGCTTGGGGGATGGATATTGTTTGGCATTCAGTTCCTATGGCAGTTCCCGCATTTTTGGGCAATTGCCTGGCTGGCACATAAAGATTATACCACTGCAGGTTTTAAATTATTGCCGGGCGATCAGGGCCCCACAAAATTTACAGCATTGCAATGTGTTATCTACAGTTGTTTGATGATACCGGTTGGTTTACTACCCTACTTTGTAGGAATGGCAGGTATGACGAGCATGTGGATATTAGTAGCTTGTAATTTATGGATGGTATATAAGAGTATCATCCTGTTTAGAAATATGGATGCGAAGAGTGCGAGAATGGTAATGTTCAGTTCTTATTTTTATTTGATGATCGTTTTGCTAGCGCTTTTTGCTAACAGAATTGTTTAACAATACAAACAGCTTGATGAGTACAGTGGTAATGGAACAAAGAAAAAGAATACACCCGCACAAGTTTACCCTTTGGGTAGGTATTGCAAGTATTATAATGATGTTTGCGGGCTTAACGAGTGCGTACATTGTTAAACGTAACCAGGCTAACTGGTTTGCGTTCGACCTGCCGGTTGTATTTTGGTATTCTACAGCGGTGATCCTGATCAGCAGTATTACTTTGTGGATGGCGCAAAACGCTTTTCAACAAAGGGAAATGGCAAAGTACAGGAGCCTGGTAGTTGTTACATTGGTTTTAGGAGTTCTTTTTATAGCATTGCAGTTTTTAGGCTTTAGTGAATTGTGGGCAAAAGGGTTGACATTACAAAGAAATGTATCGCTCTCTTTTATGTACATCATTGTTGGCCTGCATGGTTTGCATGTTATTGGCGGCATCATTGCTTTATTGGTATTGTTTGCAAAGGCATTCAATACAAAAGTAAAAAGCTACGATATAGTGCCGGTTGAAGTAGTAGCTACCTACTGGCATTTTGTAGATTTTTTATGGTTATATCTTTTGATTTTTTTAATAATGATACGATAGTTTCCTGTTCCTTAACAAGAACAAAAAACTAAAAACTTAGAATTTTTTATATGTCTACAGCAACAGTACAACAAGGAACAAAATGGTGGAATGGTGGCAGAAGCCCATTCAATGCAACCTATGGTAAAGTAATGATGTGGTACTTTTTAATGAGTGATGCCTTTACTTTTGGTGCATTCCTTATCAGCTACGGTACCCTTAGGTTTAGTCAAAATTTTTGGGTTGACCCTAACAAGGTATTTAACTCGTTCCCATTTGCAGAAGGCCATAACCTGCCTTTGGCATTTGTAAGTTTGATGACATTTATTTTGATCTTCAGTTCTGTTACAATGGTATTAGCGGTGCACGAAGGGCACAAAATGAACCGCAAAGGCGTTGAGAACTACATGATATTAACCATCATTGGTGGCGCTGCTTTCTTAAGCTGTCAGGCCTGGGAATGGCATCACTTATTAACGGGTGAACATCCGGTTTTAGTGAATGGTATAATTGAACATTGGAACACAACTGTATCTCATAACCCATTCGGACCTGAAGTAATGTTTAACGGACAATTGGTACACACACCAGGACCAATTGCTTTTGGTAGCTACTTTTTCGAAATTACAGGGTTTCATGGTTTCCACGTATTTAGTGGTGTTATCATTAATATTGTTATGTTGATCAAAACTAAACTAGGGCATTTTGATCAGAGAGGCCATTATGAAATGATCGAGAAAGCAGGGCTATACTGGCATTTTGTGGATCTTGTATGGGTATTTGTATTCCTTTGCTTTTATCTTGTATAATTAACACCCAGAAATAAAATTGAGCATTTAAAAATTTAGCATTTATATGAGCGAACATACTCCAATATCACCTGAAATTACTTTTGTTCCTGAACACCCTGAGGATACAAAAAAAATATGGAAAACCTTTTTCTTATTATCATTCTTAACTATTGTTGAGCTAACTTTTGGATTAATTATTTATAACATTAAATTAGGTGGCGAGGAAGCACGTCCTTCACTTGTTCTGGCATTCAAGGGAATGGTTTGTATTTTAACCTTGGCTAAAGCGTATTATATCGTTTCTGTTTTCATGCACTTAGGGGAAGAAGTTAGAAACCTTATTATGACGATCGTTGTGCCGCTTTGCTTATTCATCTGGTTCATTACCGCATTTTTGGTAGATGGCAATAGCTGGAAAGAATTACGCAATCGCTATAACAGGCCGGCAGATGCCCCTACAGAACAAGTTGCTCCGGTAAAAGAATAATTAATAATTAACTACTTTATATCATAAAACCATTGCACCTTTGCAGTGGTTTTTTTGATTTAATCAAGCTACAACAAAATGAATAAAACGGCAATTTTAGGGATACTGATAGCGACCGTTATGCCATTAAGCGGGTACTGGGCCGTAAAGTATTATAGTGAAAGAGATACGCAAATGCCTCCCCGTTATTTTTATGATAGCGTAGTTGTGAAAGAAGATAACGGTAAAACAATTACCGATACTATCTGGCACCAGGCAAAAAATATGACCTTCATTAACCAGCTGGGAAAAACTGTTACACTTGATTCTCTTAAAGGGAAGATACTGGTGATCGATTTCTTTTTTACCCGTTGTCCGGCTGTTTGTCCGGGCCTGGCCCGATCAATGGCTCGTTTACAAAATTCTTTTCCCAACTCAAATGATAGCATTGTACAGTTCATCTCTATCAGCATTGATCCCGATCATGATTCTGTGGCGCAATTAAGAAAGTTTGCTAACAGGTATACTTCTAATCACGATAGCTGGTGGTTTGTAACGGGCAATAGAAAAGATATTTATGATTTTGGATTGCATGAATTAAAAGCAAGTGTAGCAGATACAGATATCGATACGGCATTCATCCACACAGAAAATTTCTTTCTGTTAGATAGAGATAGGGTTGTAAGAGGATGGTACAATGGATTTGATACTTTAGAACAAGCCAAACTTGTAAGAGATATTCCTTTATTAATGTTAGAGAAAGATAAAAAAAGAACCTTCAAAGATTTTTTAAATGATCTTTTCGAAAGAAGTTAAAATAAAAAATACAATATAGAATTATGTTACCAGCACCATCGTTACAGAAAAATGATAAGCAAGCGAAAATATTAATATGGGTAGTTTCGATCGTAGTATTTGCGGCAGTTGCTTTTTTAAGCAAATTTAAATTACCCTTACACCTTGGTTTTAACGTGCACATCTTCGCTTTAGTAAATGCCATTATCAATTCAACAGTAGCTGTATTGTTGATCGCAGGATTGATTACGGCCAAGCAGCAAAAATATGAATTGCATAAAAAAATAATGCTCACAGCAATTGTGTTATCTGTATTATTTCTTCTTTCTTATATCTGCCATCATTTATTTGCAGGTGAAACAATGTACGGAGATCTGAATCATGATGGGATTTTAAGTCCGGATGAAAAAATATTGGCAGGCAATGCCCGCATCTTTTATTATATTATTTTGGCTACTCATATTCCAATGGCTGCGATCATTCTTCCTTTTGTATTGTTTACAGCCTATCGCGCCTTAACGGGAGAATATGCGGAACATAAAAAATTAGTAAGGGTCACCTGGCCGCTTTGGTTCTATGTAGCTGTTACTGGTGTAATTGTTTACATCATGATACAACCCTATTATAATTAAACCACTATCCTATGATAAACGACAACTTAACCAGCAATGATATAAAAGCAGTAAACATATTGCATAAAGCTTTTTTGGGCGCCCAATTAGTTTTTGCTGCAATTGCTTTTGGTTTAGTATACAATGGTTTTCCCCACAATCAAACCCTGGAAAAACCTTTACAGCTTATCTCTGTGCTATTTTCGATAGGCGCATTTATTGCAGGCAACCAGATCTTTAAAAAACGTTTGGAAACTATCAGGGAAATGCAGGATACTACCAGGGCAAAATTTGAAATTTATAGAGCTGCTTGTATCACTCAATGGTCCTTATTGCAAGGTGCTTCTATGTTTAGTATCATTAGTTTTTTGTTAACCGGTGATTACGCTTTTTTATACCTTGCCGGCGCATTGATACTAACCTTCGGAATGTTATCTCCATCCAAAACAAAAACTATTTATGATCTGCAGCTGAGCGATGAAGAAGCGGCAGGCCTATAATTAAGCCTTTTCAATTATAATTTTTGAGCCGCTGAGGTAAGTAATTATTACGGGTATCTTATCTCCCTTTTTGATATCGCTTACGCCTTCTTCTACCGGAAGCTTTGCCTGGATCTTGTTACTAACAATAGTTACGTAAATACCATGCGCACTTACATTATAAACAATAGCATCAATAACTGTTTTCTTTTTGAAGTGATTCATCGCTGTTAAATAATCAGGGATATATTCGCTTCTGAACATAGATGCCGTATGCTTTCCTGTTTTCTTTAAATTATCCAACTTAAAAAACACCGGTTCGTTTACTTTTATTGTTTGAGGTTTTATTTCCCAGGGAGATAAAATAAGCGGGAATAAAATATAGCTGCTTGTTTCTTTTACAAAATAGTCATCATCTACTTTTTTAAGATAGCCTACCAGCCTGTTTTCAATATTTGCTTTATTGATGATATTATCCAATTCATTGTTAAAGAGAAACTGCAAACAATCCGCAATTTGTTTATCGCCCCTGGCAGATAAAGCAACGATAAAACTTACCTCATCCCCAATATTGTAATGATGGATCTTTTGAATGATCTTTTGTTCCTTTAAGCGCAGCTGTTCTTTTTCTGAAATATTGCCATTGATCGTTTTCTTCTTGCCATTTTGCGTATACTCAATGGTAGCGTATTGCTTCTCGTGGTGTATAAAAGTTATTTTTCCCTGAACTGTTTCCATTATTTGATTGTTCCTATTGTTTAATTGTTATTCGTCTTACAAGGTAAGCTCTTGTGTAGGATCCCAAAATATTTTTTCGAAATCGACAATTGTATTGTCTTTTACTTTGATCTTTTCTTTAACCAATAATTCTTCCATCAGCGTTGGCGTGGGAAAATGGTGCCTTCCCGTAAGCATACCGTTTCTATTAACCACGCGATGTGCCGGTACTTTTGGTGTAACGATATGCGCTGAATTCATCGCCCAGCCTACCATTCTTGCAGATAATTTAGTGCCGATATAATTAGCGATAGCGCCATAAGAAGTTGCCCTGCCTTTGGGTATCTGCCTTACCACATCAAATACATCCTGAAAAAAAGAATACGCTTTAGCCTCGCCTTTTATACGAGGCTTCTCTTCTTTGGGATTTGCCTTATTGTTTTTTGGCATTTGTTTACTTTGCTTTTTCATCCTGCTTTAAAGATAATAATTCGCTTCGTCTTGGCTCCGGAACATTTATATAATTATACGGACAATGCTTGCACCCATTACCACAACAAAAGCCTTTGCTTAAATGATATTTTTCCGTGAAGACGAATAAGCCATCTTCATTGTAATAAAAATCTTCTCCTTCAATGAGTGGATCATTCAACTTCTGTTATTTTTAATTCTTCCTGCAATTGTTCGTCAATATCAACAATTGTCTCCGGCAATTTAAATTGCAGGTAAAATATTGTATTGCTTTGTGCAATATCCAATCCTTCGTAATGTGTTTTTATTTTTAATTCTTCCTTATCGCTTTTGTTATACACATCATCACAATCTTCAATAGTCGTTAACCCATATAACGCAATTACTCTTTTTGTAAAAGTATATAGTTTTGGAGAATCTGTTTTTAAATGTATGATGCCATCTGGTTTAAGTAATTGCTGATACAATCTTAAAAACCGAGGATGTGTTAATCGTTTTTTTGCATGAGATGTACGTAACTGGGGATCGGGAAAAGTGATCCAAATTTCATCGACCTCTGCTTTATCAAAATAGAGTGGCAACATTTCTATCTGTGTACGAAGAAAAGCGCCATTAGTTAATTTTTCATCAAGGCATTTTTTTGCACCAATGTATATCCTGTTACCTTTGATATCAACGCCCAAAAAATTCTTGTTCGGATATAACCTCGATAAACCAACTGTGTATTCTCCTCTGCCACAGGCAAGCTCTAAAACCAATGGATTGGTATTTTTGAAGAATCCGCTCCATTTGCCTTGCATGTGTTCCGGTTTTTCCAATACATTGGCAAATGTTTTTATCTCTGCGAAACGTTTTAATTTCTTTTGTCCCATGGAATTAATTAAGCATTAAGTTTGGGGATTGCCCTCGCCTTAATTTTTACCGATCTTATTATATTAGACGCAAATTTATAGCATTGTTTGCACTCTGATTATTTTAGGCTAATCTTGTGTTGAAAGAAATTATCAATGCTGCGTAAAATCATTTATTTAATTAACCCCATTTCGGGCACCAGGGGCAAAGAGCTGTTGCTGAAAATGATCGAACAAAAAACGCAGGCAGCCAATATTGCTTTCGAGATCTTACCTACGAATGCCAAAGGTGATTATTCTTTTTTACAGGAGAAGATCAGTAAGGAGCAGATCACTGATATTGTTATTTGCGGGGGAGATGGATCGGTAAACCAGGTGGCTAATGCTTTGATCAATATCCCGGTTACTATTGGCATCATCCCCATGGGTTCTGGAAATGGATTGGCCTTTGCAGCAAAGATCCCTAAAAGTGCCGCTAAAGCATTGGATATTATTTTCACCGGAAAAGCTGCTTATATCGATTCGCTGTTTATTAACGGCAGGCTTAGCTGTATGCTATGCGGCGTTGGTTTTGATGCACAGGTTGCACAGGATTTTGCCAAACAATCAAAGAGAGGCTTACTGACTTATATACAACAAAGCTGGAAAAATTTCATAAAAGCTACGCCCTATACTTTTGAGATCACTAACCACGAAACGCACTTTAAAGCAGACGCCTATTTTATCAGTATTGCCAATGGCAACCAGTTTGGCAATAATTTTACCATTGCGCCAAAAGCCAGTTTGAATGATGGGTTGCTTGATATAGTAGTGGTTAAGCAAATGAGTAAGATCAAAATGGTTGGAGCGCTGTTGAAACATGTATTTGCGGGCGAAATTGATTATTACAAAAACAGCAATTTCCACAAAAAAGACATCTTATACTTTCAGACAGACAAGTTAACGATCATTAATCCTTCTAAAGCGCCACTGCATATTGATGGCGATCCGGCTGTAACTGCTGAGCTTTTGACCATCGAGATCATTCCCAATGCCTTCAGGCTTTTACAGCCATAAATTAGCCGTTTAAGTTTAGGTTGTTTCAATATAATTGTTAACTTTGAAATAGCAGCCAAAGATGATCAATGGTATGCCGATGAAGTGCTTGCGACGCAACGATGATGCTATAAAAAACTGAAGTTGGTATTATTAAATACAACTTTTTTTCTCCTGCATTATTTTAAAAAAGTAATTAATTAACCTAAAATATATAACCATATGCGTACTGTTGCAGATATCTTAGAAAGCAAAGCTCCTGCGTTTAATACAATTAGTCCGGATGCAAAAGTCATTGAGGCTTTGCAAATGATGAACTCGGTTAACCTTAGCTATTTGATAGTAATGAAGGATAATAATTTTAGCGGCATTTTCTCTGAAAGAGATTATAGCAGAAATGTAATTTTAAAAGGCTTGCACAGCGATAGCTGTCCTGTAAGTGAAGTGATGAGCAATTCTTTACCGGTTGTAGACCTTACTGAAAGCGTTGAGAAATGTATGCAATTGTTAAACAGTCATAAAACGCGTTACCTGCTTGTTTTTGATAATGGCGGATTTAAAGGTGTGATCACGATCAATGATGTTTTAAGAGAAGCGATCGCTAACAAAGAATTAATATTTGATGAAGTGGCGATGAGAGAAGCGGCAGAAATGCAGGACCACGTTTTTTAAGCGTACTTACCTACTAATTATATTCAACGGCCGATAGACAAGTTTTGTTTATCGGCTGTTGTACTTTTGGAACATGTATATACCAAGGTCACTTCAACAAGTACAATAATTTTTTAAGCATTTTCTGATTGGGCGCCGTGTTGAAAGAAGCGATCACGTCTTGTTTTTCGGCTGCCGTTAAATGAAAATTTAATGCTGCACTCATGTCTTCGCTTTCAGGAAGATAAGTAAAAGTGATACGGTGAATATTGTTAGTGGTTGAATCTTTTAAATAACTGTATTGATCTGTCTGTGTATAATCCTGGAACTTGTACCAGTTGTGCTGAAGAATGGTACCTGGCTTTGTTAGGATATCCGTAATAGAACCGTTTTCTAAAGGGCTTTGCCAGCCATCTTTTATCCTGTCGCGAATTTGAAGTATGATCACCCCACCTGTATTTTTCTGTATCCAATCATTAAAATTTTCTATAAAGCGCAGGGTTGTTTCCTGGCCAAAATTGTCCCGTAAGCCAGCATCCATTACATCAACAATAGGTTCTGTAGGCAGCCATACATTGGGTAATATATACGGAAAGGTTGCGTTCATTCTTAATGCAGTTAGCAAACGCACATTCATTGGATCTTGTTTTGCAAACATGGCAGCAAAATCAATTCCATCCGGCATGATATAATCATCGTTGGCGAATGCCGCAGGCTTCATCATAAAACTCATAGGCTGTGTGCCGATCATCATTTTGCGGCCATCTGTTGTAACAACGGAATTAAAAATGATCATTGGTATAGTGGCAGCTTTTTCATCAGCTACATAATCTTTCAGCTGCGTGTTTAAAATGCCATCCGTATTGTCTTTTAATTTTTCTTCAAAAGCATATCCCCTGTCTTTTATATATCTATAATTACCAACGGAGAATTTTTGTGCCGGTGAAAAAATATCCCGGTCGATCATTGAAGAGAAAATAGGGTTCAACAGGTCTTGCGTAATATTATTAGTGTAATGTTTATCAGCAAGATCAATATCCTGACCTTTAATTTTTAGCCGGTACAATTCTCTATAATAGGTAGCTGCTAACATACCGCCGCTTGCGCCGCTGATCAAAAAAGTATGTTGCATTAATTGTCCATCACTAATGCTATCTAATCTTTGTAAGGTATTCATTACAAATGTTGCGCTGCGTAAACCACCTCCGCTAACATTAATAAATATCATTACCGGTTTATCTGTGTGCTGTTTCTTTTTCCAGTTTTCGAGCACTTGTAGCATATTAGCTCTGTCAGACTGTATTATAGAAGGCGTACATAATTTTTGCAGCTCGTCCTGATCATATACCGGCCTTTCGCTTACATTGTTATAATTAAGTCCGTATACTTTATTACGTGGGTCAATAATATTGGCGCTGTATAATATATTTAGGAGGATCACCAATCCAATTACAAACAAGACCGCCCAGCTTTTTAAAAAATAACTCAATGCGCCGATCACTGAAAGCATCACGGCAAAAAAGATAATAACACTGGCAGCTGCAGGTATTTGAAAAAAACGAACATCCAGAAAAAAGCCAATGGTGATCAAAAAACAAAAAGCCAGCATAATGCCTATCATACCGGCAAAATGGTGGCGCTTAAAAATGGTATCTAAAAAATCCTGGTTATAATGTGATACAACCCTTGCTTTTCTTAATTTAAAACGTGTGCTTAAATAATAGCCAACCTTTAAGCCAAATCCATCCGGCTGTTGATTTTTTGTTGGATCAAATTGCGCTTTAAATACCTCTGCATTTTCAACAACGGGTGTTATCTCTCTTAATATTCTTCTATCGGCGCCAAAGAAATAACCAAAGGAAAAAGCGATATGCAAGGTTAAACCGCCAACAAAACCACCTATTAAAGCCATGATATCGCCTACGCTCATTAATTCTTTATGGATATTGAACCTGAACATGCGCACCAGGTAGAATAGCAAAAAAGCAACAGGCAATATGGCATTATTGATACAGTATTTTAAGAACGGCTTTGATGCCGTTGCCAAGAATTTAAACCGTTTGCTATGTAAAATGAAAGTGGTAATGTTCCAGCTCATAAAAAATACGCCCATGGCAACGCCAATAATAGCGGCGCTTAATGCATTTACATTACCAAGATATTCAGGAACAAAAAACAACGCATCGGCGCCAAAGCTTTGCATAAAGCCGCTGTTGATGGTACTTGCCAACAATAACCAAAACACGAGGATGACCTGATATTTACGAAAATGTAAGATCAGTAATTGAATAGGAAAAGAGTGGTAGATATCAGTTAGCAAGCGGCGCATTAGTATAAAGCGTTTCCTAAATATACAAAAAAAAGAGACACTACTATACTTTGTTGAACAGATTTATTTCCGTGCTGATTAAAGACTGACAGGAGTTTTTTGTGATCTGCTCTGTAATAAAATGGAGATGGTTTGCGTAATAGCAAAGCTGGCCAATAACAAGTGTATTGGTTGAGCAACGGCAGGCATATCGGCATAAAATAATATAATACCTGTGATCATGCTCAGCAATATGATAACATTTAAAACGAACACTTTATTGCGTATGGCCGGAATATTTTTACAATACCAGCCCATAAATAAAGCCGACAATAATACGATACACGAAAAGCTGCGGTGTAGTAAAAAACTGATGGGTTTATCTGCCAGCCATTCTCCTCTATCACCATAATGAAATGCTTTAGAAACATCATCTACATACATCCTAACACTTGTCCCTAATACTACCTGGATCAATAAAACAGCTAAAAAAGCAACAAACATTTTTTGTACTTTTTCGTCTATTGCAATAGAAAATAGCTTTGATTGAAAAGATAATAAAACAGCGAGCTGGATCTCCAATAAAATTATGGCCAATAATAAATGGACGGAGATGCTGGCATTTGCCAGGTTTAATTTAACTACAAGCGCCCCAAAAAGCCCGGTTATAACAACCACGCCAAAATAAGCAAGCGATAATTTGTAGGCTCTGGCCACTAATTCTCTTTTAAAGAACAATAATATAACCTGAACGATCGCGAACCAGCCTAGCAATGCGCCTGATAAACGGTTAATATACTCTATCCAGGTATGAAAAGCGTTGAATGTGTGATCGATATCCTGCTTGCGCAAATACTTTTCAAAATCAGGAGGCAATTGAGTTGCATTGGTTGGTGGTATCCAACTGCCGAAACAAGTTGGCCAATCCGGACAACCCATGCCACTGTGTGTTGTGCGCACAACACCGCCCGCAATAATTACTAAAAAAGTAAGAATGAAGGTTCCTATTATCCAGTTCCTGATCAGGCGCATAAGTTGCCGCAAAGTTACTGAGGGCAAATAAGAAATCAGCAACAAAAAATAAGGAATAAGGAAATGAAGTACCCTAATTATTTAAAAGACCTATGTGCTGAAAAAATTATCAATTATTAATTATTAATTATTAATTTTCCTCTAAATGTTATCTCCCTTTTTATACAAAAGATCAATTGAAGCCGGACTGGATGAAGCCGGAAGAGGCTGTTATGCAGGCCCTGTTTTTGCAGCGGCTGTTATCTTACCAAAAGATTTTCATCATCCTTTATTGAACGATAGCAAACAGGTAAAAGAAAAAGACAGGGATATTTTACGCCCGATCATCGAGAAAGAAAGTATTGCTTTTGCCGTTGCCAGTGTTGATAATAATGAAATAGACATCATCAATATTTTGCAGGCTTCTTTTAAAGCCATGCACCTTAGCCTGGATAATTTATCAGTAATGCCGAAATATTTATTGGTAGATGGCAATCGTTTCAAACAATACAAAACGATCAAACACAAATGTATTGTTGAAGGAGATGGTAAATATGCCTCTATTGCTGCGGCGAGTATTTTGGCTAAAACATACCGGGATGAATACATGCAGCAATTGCATACTGAATTTCCGCATTTTGGATGGAACCAGAACAAGGGTTACGGAACAGCGATACATCGCAAAGCCATAGAGGAACACGGCTTATGTAAATACCACCGCAAAAGTTTTAATATTCAATCGATAACTATTGAAGAAATAATAATTGACGATACGCTTGTAACGGTTTATTCGTAATAGTCTTTTACTTTTTGGTTTTTCCTTTTCACTTTTTACTTATCCCTGCCATTGTCCTGCTCCTTGTCTTGTGATTGTCCACTCATCAGTAGTGCAATCAACAATTGTAGAAGGAACGATTCCACCGATACCACCATCAATCACTATATCAACGAGGTTTTCGAATTTCTCAAAAATGATTTCAGGGTCTGTGTAATCTTCTGTCATTTCTCCGGGCAATGACGCACTTAAAATAGGGTTGTTCAACTCCACTAAGATCTGGTGACAGATTACATTGTCCGGAACACGCAATCCAATTGTTGCCTTTTTACTTTGTAAAATTTTTGGCACCTGCTTGCTGCTTGGCAAGATGAAAGTATAGGGACCGGGTAAATAGTTTTTAAGCATTCTGTACAATGGCGTATCAATACTTTTGGTATAATCACTCAAGTGACTAAGGTCACTGCAAATAAAAGAAAGCTGCGCTTTTTGTGGATCTACATTTTTTATCTTGCAAATTCTTTCAACCGCTTTTTGCTGGCCGATATCACAGCCTAACCCATAAATAGTATCTGTAGGATATACAATGATGCCGCCATCTTTAAGGCATTCAACTATTTGTTTGATCAATCTTGGCTGCGGGTTTACCGGGTGCAATTGTAAAAGCATAAAATTGACTTTTAGGATTAAAAAATTGGCCTGTTACTACTAAAACACTTGCAAACCATTACTTTTGCGTTTCTTCTACAAATTTATAAAATAAAATATTGATATGTCAGTAATTACCGTTGGAACCATGGCTTTTGATACCATTGAAACCCCATTTGGAAAAGCAGAAAAAATAGTTGGCGGATCGGCCACTTATGTTGCTTATGCTGCGGGCAATTTTGTAACGCCTATTCAACAAATCTCTATTGTTGGATATGATTTTCCAAAAGCTGAAATGGATGAATTAAAAAAACGTGGCGTTCAACTGGATGGCGTAGAGATCGTTGCTGACAAAAAATCTTTTTTCTGGAGCGGTAAATATCATTTAGATATGAATACGCGCGATACTTTGATAACTGACCTGAATGTATTGGCAGATTTTAACCCAATTGTTCCGGATAGTTACCAGGGTGCTGAGTTTTTAATGCTGGGTAACCTATCACCGAATATTCAATTGAGTGTGATCAACCAATTAAAAACAAGGCCGAAATTAATAGTAATGGATACTATGAATTTTTGGATGGACATCGCTTTGGATGACCTGAAAGCTGTATTGAAAAAAGTAGACGTATTATTAGTAAATGATGCGGAAGCAAGACAGTTAAGCGGGGAAAATTCATTAGTAAAAGCTGCAAAAATTATCCAGGCAATGGGACCTAAATTTTTGATCATAAAAAAAGGTGAACATGGTGCTTTATTGTTCCATAACAACCAGGTTTTTTGCGCTCCCGCGTTACCGTTAGAAGAAGTATTTGATCCAACAGGTGCTGGTGATACTTTTGCAGGAGGCTTTATCGGCCACCTGGCTAAAACAAAAGATATCAGTTTTGACAATATGAAAACTGCTATCATTGTAGGATCTGCCATGGCAAGCTTTTGCGTTGAAAAGTTTGGAACAGACCGTATCAAAGAGATCACTAAAGCAGATATCAAAAGCCGCCTGGAAGAGTTTGTTGAACTGGCTAATTTCGATATCGATCTGGCCTACTAAAAGCCGCCGCCAACAATCATCTACGTTATACACAGGTGTGTGAAACTAATGCTCGTTATTCGGTAGCGTATTTATTAGTTTCACGCGAAAGTTGTATAACAGATTCATGGCGCCAACCAAAAAATCCTTAAAAGGATTTGTAATTGCGTATTTCTTACTCTTCGTCATCAATTCTTCCTCTCATGCACAAGCTAGAATAGCGATCGTAGGAGGTATCAATAGGTCGACCGTTGTACAAACACTTAATCAACCGAATTTTAACGATTATAAAAAAGGTTATTCTCCAAGGATTGGTTTTCATATTGGCTTTATCGCCGATTTTCCGTTAACCCCAACCTCAAAGTTTTATTTCCAGCCCGGTATAGAATATTTTAATAAAGGAAGAAAATTTTCACAAACCACCAAGAACGGGGTTGGCGATACTGCTGTTTATCAAACGACCGCTATGCAGTTTCTTAACTACATAGATATTCCACTGAACCTTGTCTATAAGTTTGAGTTCGCAAAAAAGATGTCGTTTATCATTGGATTAGGGCCTTACCTTTCTTTTTTCTATAGCGGCAAAACAAACGCTACTACGCTTGGGCCGAATAATTATTATTCATCAACCGGCAATATAACCAGTTTACCTACCGGCAATGGGCCCGGACAATATGCAACATTAGACTATGGCATCAATGCGCTTGCCGGCGTAGACTTTGGCGGATCATTTATTACAGCAAACTTTAGCAGGGGATTACAAAATGCTTACCAGGATTCGACTTACAGTGGATCTTTCAATAACCAGGTATTTAGTATCACGCTCGGCGTGTACCTTGGCGAGCGGAAAAAGAAAAAAACAATAACCGAACCTGATAGTACTGCCGATGAGGACCATGATGGGATTGTTGATAGGATAGATTTTTGTCCTACCGTTCCGGGATTAAAAAAATACAATGGTTGCCCTATCCCCGATTCAGATTGTGACAGCGTGAATGATGAAGAAGATAAATGCCCAACTGTATTTGGTTTAAAAAGATACGATGGCTGTCCTATTCCGGATTCTGATAGCGATGGCGTAAATGATGAGGAAGATAAATGCCCAACAGCAAAAGGACTTCCTCAATACAAAGGCTGTCCGATACCGATCGATGAAACACTGGCTGCAGATAGTATTCGCGGCGATACGATGATCTATATCATTTATTATGATCCAAATAAGATCAGGATAAATGTTACCGGTATTGATAAGCTAAACAAAATACGGCATCTCTTAAAAGAGAATGAAGGCCTTAATGTAAAATTATCAGGACATAGTGATAAGACAAGTACCGAAAAAATTGCGCGTGAGCAAGCAACCAGTCGCGCAGTATTGGTACGAAAGAATTTAAAAGATGATGGCATTCCTTCCGGCCGGATAAAATTATATGTTTGGGGCTCTACCAAATATGTTGTTCCACGAAACAAAAAAACAGATCAATGGCAAAACAGAAGAGTTGAAATAGCGATCTACCAAAAACCAGTAGATACCAGTACAGCTAATAATGCCAAGATCCATAAAAACAGAAAAACAAATGCGAAAAATGGGCAGGTTCTGGTAAATGATAATTCGATCGATAATTCCACTATTGGTGCTGTTAATAGTAGTATTGTATCGCATAACAAAAAAAATAAATCCACAAAGAAGGGTCATCAAAGCGTAACTAATAGTAATAGTGTTACAGCTGTGACAAATGAACACAGCAATGCAACAAGCAACACGAATAGCGATACTACAAATAATAATATAAATGATACTGCTGAGAGTGGCAGGTTAACGATCAGGGTTAAAGGAGTAGACAGCTTTGCAGTAAGAAACAAACAGGGCGTAAAAAATAATCCGGACAGTACAACAACTATAAATAAACCAGACAGTAGTAATGTGAGTGATACTGCCAATGCCGGCAAGTTAACGATCAGAGTTAAAGGTACAGACAGTTTGGCTGTACAAAATAAACAAGGAGTAAAAAATAATTCAGGCAATCCAACAACTATAAATAAAACAGATAGCAGTAATGTAAATGATACTGCCAATGCCGGCAAGTTAACGATCAGAGTTAAAGGTGCAGATAGTTTGGCTGTAGAGAATAAACAGGGCGTAAAAAATAATCCAGAGGGTACAACAGTTATAAATAAAACAGATAGTAGTGATGTTAATGATGGTGCTAATGCCGGTAAATTAACGATAAGGGTTAAAGGAAAAGATGCTTTTGCTGTTAAAAATGGTCAGCGTATTAAAAATACTACTACTGCAACCAGCACGCCTGCTAAAAATAAAACTGGTAGAGCAAATAACAATACTCAGCCAACGGCCAATAGCTTATCGAGTAATCCTGTAAAAAATACGCATCGTGCAGTTAGTAATGCTGTCACAGTTGCTAGTGCTTCAACTACCAGTTCAAATAAAAATAATTCATCTGCCAATAACAGTAATTCAACTAATACGGCCGGTACCAATGCGAACAATGGGGCGAAGAATACTACTGCTACTTCAGCGAAAAGCAATCAAACTGTAAATAATAATACGGGAGTTAATAGTGGTGATGAAATAAATAACAAAAAGGTTACCGGAGCAAAAAATGATCAGCAATCAGCCAACACCACTCCTGTTGATCAATGGACCCAGGCACAAATCGATTCTGCTGTTGCAAGTGTCGACGAAAGTCAAACCATTTCACAAAAACCTCCTGCACAAATAGCTGATACAGACAAGGTATTAGATTGTTATACTATTTATTTTGATCCTAACCAGTCGATATTAAATAGCGCCTCGTTCGATATCCTTGATCATATCCGCCAGATCTTAAAAATGGATAGTACTTTATATATTGGCATCTCCGGCTATAGCGAAAGAATAGGCTCCGAAACGTCCGCACAAAAATTATCTCAGGAACGCGCTTATCTTACCAGGGATTATATGAATAGCTATGGCGTTACTATAGACCGTATGAGGGTTTCTTATTGGGGATCAAAAATACCGGTGGCGGATGATAACGATCCTTACCTGCAATGGGAAAACAGAAGAGTAGATATATGTATTTATGTATATCCGAAATAATTATTTTAATACATACACTTTAGCATACTATTAATATGTTTATATCCAAACATGGCGTATTTTGTTTGCATAAACATTGAAATAATATACACCAATGAAGGGCCGTCTACTTAAATTATTTTCCTTTATAATTCTTTTTATAATTGCTACGCAAAATATGCAGGCGCAACGCCTTGATTCTTTATTAAATAAATTAGATTCAGCCTATCCGCAAGAAAAAATATACCTGCACTTCGACAGGCCCTACTATAATCCGGGAGAAACTATTTGGTTCAAGGCTTATCTTACTTCTGCCAATATGCCTTCGACAATTAGTAAAACATTGTATGCCGAATTAGTTGATGCCAAAGGAAAGATCTTGCAAAGAAAGGTAATGCCTGTTGTACAAGCAGGTGCTTCTTCTAATTTCGATATTCCTGATTCTGCGGGAAACTCATTACTGTACGTTCGTGCTTATACCGCGTGGATGTTGAATTTTGATTCTTCGCTATTATATGTGAAAGCCATTCGTATTATTAATCCCAACCATCTAATTAAAAAAACGGCGGTAGTTCCGTCATTTAGTTTACATCTTTTTCCTGAAGGAGGAGACCTGGTATCAGGCGTAGCTTCCCGCGTAGCATTTAAAGCAAATGACCAGGATGGAGTTCCTGTTTCTGTAAACGGAAATGTCGTAAACGATAAAGGAGAAAAAATAATTGCTTTCTCTTCTACCCACGATGGTATGGGATATTTTTCTTTTACTCCGGTAGCCGGCATACAATACAAAGCAGTATGGAAAGACAAAAAAGGATCAGCACACGAAACCTTATTGCCTATTGCTAAAGAAGAAGGAATTGTACTAAGTATAAACAACACCGGTAGTAATATTTTATTTACCATTAATAGGTCAGACAGTATACCAGTAGATTACACCACTTATTATGTAATAGCGCAAATGCAGCAACAGTTAATTTACAGCGCTACTGTAAATATGAGCAGAAGAACAATGATCTCTGCTTCGATCCCTGCAGATAGTCTTCCTGATGGAATAGTTCAGGTAACTGTTTTTAATGCCGCACAAATTCCCGTTGCGGAAAGAATTGTATTTGTTAACCATGGCAATTATTATTTTATAACAGATCTGCATGCTGTAGAAAAAAATATAATTAAAAGAGGTCACAATACTTTACAAGTTGATGTTGGTGGGATCATGCTCAGCAATCTTTCGATCGCAGTTACTGATGAAAGTTTGAATCCCGCTGCATTTGATCAGCAAGAAAATATTTTTTCGCAATTATTGTTAACCAGCGATCTTAAGGGCTATGTATATGATCCTGCTTATTACTTTTCAAGCGATGACGATTCTCTCAAACAACAGCTTGACCTGGTGATGATGACCAATGGATGGAGAAGATTTAAATGGGAAGACCTTGTAGCTGATAAATGGCCGCAAATAAATCATTTGCCCGAACAATCCCTTTTATTAAAAGGCAAGATATATGGCCTATCCAAAAATTCATTGGCAGGAAAAGATTTGACAGGCATCCTAAAAACAAAGATCGGTAAGCCGGAGATATTCACGATCTCTGTAAATGCGGATGGTTCTTTTAAAACAGATGGCTTATACTTTTTTGACACGGCGCGTATATATTATCAGATCAATAATGATAAGGATAAAACGCTTACCTCCAGTGCAAGTTTTACATTCGATAATACTTATTTAAAATCCCCTTTTAAATCTTTATCTGTATCGAATTATCCAATTGCTGAACCTGACAGCAGTACCGTCAAAAAAAATAAGGTCTACTCAACCTTGCAGCAGCAGGCGATTGCAAATGAGACCAAAAAAGCAAAACTCTTAAACGAAGTAGTTGTTAATGCAAAAATAAAAACCCTGCGCGAAAAAATGGATGAGCAATATACATCCGGTTTTTTTACCGGCGGTGATGCACAGGCGTTTATAAATACAGATAATGATTTTTCAAAAAGCGCAATGGATATTTTGTCTTACCTGAGAGGAAAGATAGCCGGGCTTCAAATTACTACAGACGGCAGCGGTTCTGCTACCTGGCGGGGAAGCAATACCAGTATTTTTGTAAATGAAGTAAGTACGCCAATTAATCAGCTTCAATCAATTTCTTTGAATGATGTGGCCATGATAAAAATTTTCCGCCCGCCATTCTTTGGTGATTTTGGTGGCGGAACATTGAGCGGTACCAGCGGTAGTGGCGGAGCTATAGCCATCTATACAAAAAATGGCAATGACCTTAGCTCTTCTGCAAAAGGATTAGATTATGCAATTATTAACGGCTATTCTGCCTTGAAGCAGTTCTATTCTCCCGACTATTCAACAGATGTTCCATCGGCCGAAAATGATTATCGCACTACGCTATACTGGAATCCTTATTTGCTATTGGATAAAAATACACGCAGAATAATGATCCCTTTTTATAATAATGATAATTGTAAAAAGATGCGGGTAGTGATCGAAGGGGTCAATGAAATGGGACAATTAACCAGAACAGAAAAGATATTTGAATAAGTTACCATTTCTCTTCTTCTGAAATATCTTTTGGGGGAGTATTGAATTGTTGACGGCTTTCCATTTTCTGCAATTGTCTTTCAATGATCAATTTTGCAATGATGTTCCCGGCATTTTCATCTCGCTGCAGTTGCAATAAATATTTCAACTTAGCTTCACTAACGTCAATTCGGTAGAGCGCCGTAACCAATTTTTGAAAGTCTTTTTGAATAAGCTGGTTGGCATAGATGGTTAACAATTCTTCAAGCTCGGGTAAAGAAATTTTATCCGGCAATGCAATTGCCATATCTTTTTTAATATTTTCTATCAGCTCATTTTCCATAAAAAAATTACATAACCCTTGGTTCAGATACGCCTATTCCAAATAAAGCGAAATCATATTTAACAGGATCCTTCTTATCTAAAGTACGTAAATATTCCGTAAGCTCTATGGCAGCTTGCCAGTCGATCTGTGTACGCTGCAATATATTAAAGCGCTTGGCAACTTTGGCTACATGCACGTCAACCGGACAGATCAGCTGGGCAGGAGAAATATTTTTCCAGATGCCAAAATCAACATTTTTTTTATCATTACGCACCATCCATCGTAAAAACATACTCAGTCTTTTACAAGTAGAATTTTTATCGGGAGAAGCAATATGCTTTCTTGTTCTTGCAGGAACATCTTCCAGAGAAAAGAAATAATTGTAAAACCCTTTTAGCGCGTTCTCTGTTGTTTCATCTTTTTTATTCATCCATTTTGTGAATGCCGTTTCTAAGCTTTCGTTTGTTACATAATGAAATTTTAAAAACCCGATGAAATACAAAAGATCCGTATCATTAAAAGTGCGGTGCTTAAACCCTATTACTTTTTTTAATTGTTTGTCGCTAACATTTACACAAAAATCATGAGGGGCATTATCCATTAATGACATCAACTCCCTGCTTTTATTAATGATAGTAGTACGGTTGCCCCAGGCAAAAATGGCAGCAAAAAAAGCCGCGATCTCTATATCCTGTTTTTTGGTAAACTGATGCGGAACGCAAATAGGGTCGTCCTTAATGAAAGAAGGTTGATTAAATTCATCAACCTTGCTATCTAAAAAATCTTTTAATTTATGTCTATCCATCGGTTCTTAACCAATTGCTTGTTTCAGGTCTTCAACCAGGTCGTCCGCATCTTCAATACCAACACTCAACCTGATCAATCCATCGGTTAGGCCATTTTTAATTCTTTCTTCTCTTGGGATCGATGCATGCGTCATACTCGCCGGATGATTGATCAAAGATTCTACTCCTCCTAAGCTTTCTGCCAAAGAGAATAATTTTGTAGAAGATAGCACTTTAACTGCCGCATCAACACTGTCATCTTTTAACGTAAAGCTCATCATACCGCCAAAGCCTCTCATTTGTATTTTAGCAATATGGTAGCTTGGGTGATCGTGAAAACCGCACCAATATACTTTATCAACTTTTGGATGTTTGCGTAAAAAATGCGCGACAACATATCCGTTCTCGTTGTGCTGTTTCATTCTTACGTGCAATGTTTTGATACCGCGTAAAACTAAAAAACAATCCATCGGGCCAGGAACGGCGCCACAGCTTTTTTGAATAAAATATAATTTTTCTCTCAGCTCATCATCATTCATTATTAATGCGCCTTGTATCACATCACTATGGCCACCTAAATATTTAGTGGCAGAATGCATTACAATATCCGCACCCAGGTCTAAAGGGTTTTGTAAATAAGGAGTGGCAAAAGTATTATCAACACATAATAAGGCTTTTGCTTTTTTGGATATCGCAGCTACCGCAGAAATATCTGTAATACTCATTAAAGGATTGGTGGGCGTTTCGATCCAGATCAGTTTTGTCTTTGGCGTTACTGCTGCCTGAATATTTTTTACATCCGATGTATCAACGAAAATAAATTTAATCCCAAACCTTTCAAATACTTTGGTGAACAAACGGTAAGTGCCGCCATACATATCACTTCCTGCAATAACTTCATCGCCGCTGCTTAATAATTTTATTACGGCATCGGTTGCTGCAACACCGCTGCTAAAGGCCAAACCATGTTTACCGTTTTCGATCACGGCAAAAGCTTCTTCCAATGCCTTGCGTGTTGGATTCTGACTACGGGCATATTCATACCCCTTGTTTACACCGGGGGCAGATTGAACATAGGTAGATGTTTGGTAAATAGGAGTCATGATCGCTCCTGTACTCGGATCCGGCTCAGCACCGGCGTGAATGATCTTGGTCGCTAACTTCATAGAAAAAAATTGAGAATGCAAAGATGCAATTTTTAGAGCAGTTGTGCAGCAATTAAATACCGCCAATCGAAATTATCGGCATCGTGTGCGGGTAAAGGGTTTACTTTTTTATGTAAAAGATGCGCCTGCAGAATTCCTTTA
>DATHHR010000219.1:0-5031 GCA_035317105.1 Ferruginibacter sp.
AGACAGAAACCGGCGGAATTATGATCTCAAATATAGCAGGCGTTACGCCTTCGAAACCATCTTTCGCAACTTTGCCATTGCCGGGTGTACAGCCGGTATTGGTTGATGAAAAAGGGAAAGAGATCATTGGTAATGATGTTAGCGGAAATCTATGTATCAAATTTCCGTGGCCAGGAATGTTGCGCACTACTTACGGTGATCATGAACGCTGCCGGGTAAATTATTTCGCCACATACGATAATTTATATTTTACGGGAGATGGTTGCTTAAGGGATGCACAAGGTAATTACAGGATCACCGGCCGTGTAGATGATGTACTAAATGTTAGCGGCCACCGTATTGGTACTGCAGAAGTGGAAAATGCTATTAATGGCCATGCCGGTATTATTGAAAGCGCTGTTGTTGGATACCCTCATGATATAAAAGGACAGGGCATTTATGCCTACGTTATTTGCAATAATTTACATGATAATGAAGACGAAATAAGAAAAGCTATTTTACAAACAGTAACAAAAATAATTGGCGCTATCGCGAAGCCTGATAAAATTCAATTTGTAAGCGGATTGCCAAAAACACGTAGCGGAAAGATCATGCGCAGGATATTAAGAAAGATCGCCGAAGGTGAAACAACTAACCTGGGCGATACCTCAACATTGCTTGACCCTTCAGTTGTGGAAGAAATAAAAAATGGCAAACTATAAGCATGCATCCAAAAGAATATTCAATAGCAGATTTTACTTATTCATTACCGGATGAAAAAATTGCAGCCTTTCCTTTAGCGCAAAGAGACGCTTCTAAATTGCTCATTTATAAAAATGATACAATAACTGAAAGCAGGTACAAACAAATAGCCGATCATCTGCCAAATAATAGTCTGCTCATTTTTAATAACACTAAAGTAATACAGGCAAGATTATTATTTCAAAAACCAACAGGTGGCAATATTGAGATCTTTTGTTTGGAACCATACGAGGTATTGAACGAGTACACAACTGTAATGAACAAAACAGGAAGTGTAAAATGGAAATGCATGATCGGTGGCGTTAGTAAATGGAAAGAAGGGTTGCTTACGAAGGAATTAAAAATTAAGAATGAAAAATTAGGAATTAAAGCTGAGTTGATCGAAAAGTTGTCTGACGCTTATGTTGTAAAATTTTCATGGGTGCCAGAGCAATATAGTTTTGCAGAGATATTAGAGTTTATTGGCGAGATACCTTTGCCGCCTTATATCAAAAGAAAACCCGAAGACGAAGACAAAGAAAGATACCAGACTATTTATGCTGCGCATGATGGTTCTGTAGCTGCGCCAACCGCGGGCTTACATTTTACTCCCGAAATCTTTTCATCTCTACAACAAAAAAATATTGCAACGGATTATGTTACACTTCATGTTGGAGCAGGAACATTTAAACCTGTAAAAGCAGCTATCATGCAGGATCACGAAATGCATGCAGAATGGATCGACGTAAGTATTGCAACGATCCATAATATTATTGCTAATCTTGCTAACACAATTGTTGCAACAGGAACAACTTCTTTAAGAACGATCGAAAGCTTGTATTGGTTAGGGGTTAAAACGATCCTTGATCCAGCTATTATTTATGATAAATTGATCATCGATCAATGGGACGTGTATGATGGTCCGCTTGCCAATACAAATTATTCATCCGGCGAAGCCTTAACAGCGCTAACTATTTGGATGAAAAAAAATAATGCAGAAAGGCTTGTAACAAAAACGCAAGTATTAATAGCCCCTGGTTACAAATTTAAAATTGCCAAAATACTTATCACTAATTTTCATCAGCCGCAATCAACTTTATTATTATTAGTAGCAGCCGTAATAGGAGATAATTGGAAGAAAGTGTACGACTATGCTTTACAAAATGATTTTCGTTTTTTAAGTTATGGCGATGGAAGCCTGCTGTATATAAACCAATAATTATTGTAGCGCAGGAGTAGGTGCTAAAGCATTATCCGGCATTATGATAACGGGTGTACCAACCGGAATATAGCTATAGAGGTCTTTCATTTCAGTATACTTTAAAGAAATGCATCCGTCGGTCCAGTTATAATAACTATCTACTGTCCATTCTTCACTCGGCCTTGTTGCGTGTATAGCTATGCCATCGCCGATCTGCGCGCTTTTTGGAATGGCGCCATCTTGTTTTCTTTCTTTGAATTTTTCGTAACTCATATCATTGGGATAATCCAATAATAACTCGGGTCCCCATTTCGGATTGATCTTTTTCAATATTACTTTGAAATTTCCATCAGGCGTAAGCCTGTCGCCTTTCATTTTTTTATCTGCCAGGTCCTTGCTGCCAAAAACTACGGGATAAGTAGCTAGCCAGCCAGCGCTATCAAATACCTGCAATTCGTAAGTGGTTTTGTAAATGATAATGAGGTAAGGATTTCCCGTTGTATCTATCGGGGTTAAATTTTTTACCGCAACTTTTCTTCTGCCATTTGATGAAACGAAAGCAAGCAGAAAAAAACTTACTGCGAAGATCAATATATACCCAATTCTATTTTTCATATAGAGAACATTTGCACGCCGGATAGTTCAGTGGAATGCGGTTACAAAATTATTTTATTCCTTCCATAAACATCCATCGCCGACTTGGATGTGGACAAGTTCTTATCCAATAATTTGACATAGTAACGAGGTATTGGTTTAATCAGTTTGCTGTTAAACAGGTTTAACAAATAGATTTAACTTATTTTTAAATTATATTTGTAAATCCGCTACAACGTGGACTTTCAAAGAAGAAAAAAACTACGTTATTTATTGTATGTCTGAAACATCAAAATCATTTATAGCCAAAACCACTATCAAGTCTGCCGACCTGGAACATCGGCGCAAGATCAATTTTAATATTGGAAGATATAATGCTGCTGTGCCTGCAGGCAAACAACAATTTATTGATGTTAACCTGGTAAGAGAAAAAGCAAAAAATGCGAAATGGAAAGCTATTGAAACATTGGATGAACGCTTGCTGGAATTTGAAACAAAATTTACCGGCCGCGGCGGAAAAGTAATTTGGGCAGAAAATGCCGATCAGGCAATTGAAGAGATACTCGCTATCTGCAAAAGTAAAAATTGCAAAACGGTAGTGAAAAGCAAAAGCATGGTGACAGAAGAAATTCACCTGAACAAAGCTTTAGAAAAAAATGGTATCGTAAGTATTGAGACAGATCTGGGAGAATACATTCAACAATTAGATGGCGAAGCGCCATACCATATTGTTACACCGGCCATGCATAAAAGCAAGGAAGACGTAGCAAAATTATTCGAAGAAAAATTAGGCACGCCATCAAAGCTTACACCGCAGGAATTAACATTGGTTGCAAGAAATATTTTACGCGAAAAATATGTGCAGGCAGAAGTTGGTGTTACAGGAGCCAATTTTATCATCAGTGATATCGGTGGGATTGCTGTTACAGAAAACGAAGGCAATGCAAGATTGAGCTGTGCTTTTCCTAAAACACATATTGTAATTGTTGGTATTGAAAAGATGATACCATCAATGACAGACCTTGCTTTATTCTGGCCGTTATTGTCAACTTTTGGAACGGGACAAAAAGTAACCGTATACAATAGTATCGTAACCGGGCCAAGACAAGCAAATGAATCTGATGGCCCTGAAGAAATGTATGTGATATTGTTAGATAATGGCCGTACTAATATTTTAGACAATCCTAAACAAAGAGAAAGCTTGTACTGTATTCGTTGCGGCGCTTGTTTAAATGCTTGTCCGGTTTATAAAAATATCGGTGGCCATGCCTATGAAGCAACATACAGCGGCCCGATCGGAAGTGTGATTACGCCACATTTGCAAGGCATGGAAGAATTCAAGCATTTAAGTTATGCTTCATCCCTTTGCGGCAATTGTACAGAAGTTTGCGCGGTGAAAATTAATTTGCATGAATTACTATTAGAAAATCGTCATGAATCTGTAGAAGAAGGCATGACAACCTTTAATGAAAGAATGGCCTGGAAAATATGGAAAGCGGCCAGTCTGAGAAGAGGTTTGATGAATAAGGGTAGCGGCAGCCTGAAAACCAAACTGGTAAACAGCTTGTTCAAGGATTGGAAAAAGAACCGGAGCGACCTGGAATTTGCGCCAAAAACATTCAACCAGCAATGGCGTGAATTATTTAGTAAATAAAGTTTACGAATTATAAATTACTTTTAAATAGTCGGATATGCCGGCTATTTTATTTTGTATGATTGTATTGTATGCCGATACCACTACTGCGCGATTAGAATACACCTGTTCTTTTATTTTTAAAGAATTGATGGGTGTGGAATATTCGATCACTACTGATAATAAAGCATTCAGCAATCACAAGGGCGCTAAAATAAATTACAGCTTACTGCAAAGCCCTGATCAAAGCTTTCGAATTACCAGCGAAAAATTATTATTTGAAACAGGCATTCATCCGCAAAAAATAGATTGCTTTGAAGTAAATGGCTATAAGGCATTTTTCAAAACCGATCATGCAGATTTTCCATTCGATATTTTTGCTGCTTCTTTTTATTTGTTGACGCGATACGAAGAATACCTGCCATACAAAAAAGATATGTATGGAAGATATGCGCATGAAAATTCCCTTGCGTTCAAAGAAAACTTTTTGCAGCTACCCCTAATAAATATCTGGGTAGAAGGTCTTGCAAAAGCCCTGAGTCAGAAATATTCAGCGTTCAGCATTCAGCGTTCGGCATTCAGGTTTATCCCAACTTATGATATTGATATGGCGTATGCCTATAAGCATAAAGGATTTTTTAAAAATTTCGGCGGAATACTAAGGTCTTTTTTTTCATTTAATATAAAGAGGTTGATCGAAAGGGTTAAAGTTTTATTTGGAAAGAAAAAAGATCCGTTTGATACTTACGATGCACTAGATGCCTTGCATCAAAAATATCAATTACAACCTATTTACTTTTTTTTAGTGGCTAAACTAAAGGGGCGTTACGATAAAAATATTAATCCACGTAAAGAAGTGATGCGGCAACTAATATGTGATCAC
>DATHHR010000220.1:0-24923 GCA_035317105.1 Ferruginibacter sp.
GACCTGTCAGGCCGACCAGGATTGACCACTAACTCTTTGTGCTTAAGCTAACTGCTTCGTGGAGGTTCGATCCCTCCCCCTACAGCTTAAAAGCGTTATAATTATATTGATTCTTCAATTGATTATAACGCTTTTTTTATTTGGTTAAATTAAAGTACCGTGATTATAAAAAAATATATTATTGTAGCTCATGACAATCCTTTTCAACTTAAAAGACTCATTGAAAGGCTTGACGGCGATAAAGTTTTCTTTTACATCCATATCGACTTAAAATCTGATCTGAATTCATTTTCAAGTATCATTGATAAGAAAAATATCATCTTCATAAATGAAAGAGTCGATTGTATTTGGGGAGATTTCAGTATGGCTATAGCAACCATTTCCCTGCTGAAAAATGCTATTGCAGATAAAATACCTGATTCGCGAATTATATTATTAAGCGGGCACGATTACCCTATCAGAAATAATGAGCATATAGATGAATACCTTTCGCAAAATAGGGAATACGAGTTTATAAATTTCGTGTTAGATCCTATTCCTTTAGATCACGATATGCATGCATCGAGGGTTAAGCAATATAAGATCAATTTTTCATCGAAAAGAGGTGATTTTATATTACTCGATGGAGGCTTTTCTAACAGCAACAGCCTAAAAATCTTATTGCGGCTTTTTATAAAAAGGCGTATTAAAACAAAAGATCTTTTTAATCTTTTAAGCGTTGAGAGGAAAAATATTTTTATTGAAAATTATAAAGGCTCAAACTGGCTCTCCCTTACCTATGCTACAACGGTAAAAGTGCTGGATTATATACACATCAACGAGAAAAAATTATACAATTATTATACATACACACTATGTGCCGAGGAATTATTTTTTCATACTATTTTAAAAAAAATTATGGAAAAGGATATTTCAATTAAGGTTAAGCCTAACCTGCATTTTATTGACTGGGACAGGAAAAATGTGCCTTTACCTGTAACATTTAAAAGAGAAGATATTCAGCTTTTAATGCAACAGCCTGCACATAAACTATTTGCAAGAAAATTTGATGTGAGTATCGACGAACATATTTTAGACTTGCTGGATGAGAAAATGATTATTCAATAGAAATTTTTGAGGCATCGTTTTTGTATTAAGCTTATTAATCAAAAACTATAGCCATGAATTACTACATACTAACATACCAGGTAAGCATCGACGGAAAAGTGCAGGAAGCCAAAGAACGTATCGCCGTTCTTTCAAACACAGAAGATTACAGGCCCAATCAGGCAGAGGATAGGATAATGGAAGAGTTTAAAAGAAAAAATCCTGCATCAAAAGTTGTAGCAACTTTGATCGGAGAACCGGAAGTTATTTCACGGGAAAATTATCAGGCGATGAGAAGTGAGGAGATCCTTGAGATAAAAGCACCTTAACATGAAAGAAAAAAACGACCGCACCATCAGCGTGAATAAAAGTGTAAAATCAATGCACATTAGTATGCGTACGGCACCCAAGTTAATAGTTAACAATACTTATTATATAAGTTTTGGAGATAAGCAAGCCGCGCCATGCATCCTGATAGGCATTGTAGATGACAAGAAGGTTAGGATAGGGTTAAAAAATAATTCTAAGCTTGGTTATGGAGATGTGTATGTAGTGTTGAACACTGAAATAGGCACATCACCTGAAGAAGCTGTAATTAATGAGAAGAGTTTTTAGTCTACTCGATCCAATATTGATTTAAATATCTTTCGGCGCATTAAGCGTTTTCCACAAAAGATCTTTCAGTGCTGGCAAATTATAGCCCGTGACTGATGAGATAAAAATATGTGGCACTTTTTCCGGAAGCTCTTTTGCAATAGCTGCTTTTAATTCATCATCCAACATATCGCTTTTACTGATGGCGATAACGAAATCTTTCTGTAGCATTTCGGGATTATATTCTTCCAGTTCGTTCAATAATATTTCAAACTCTTTTTTATGATCGGCACAATCTGCCGGGATCAAAAAAAGCAAGATAGAGTTACGTTCGATATGGCGCAGGAAACGATGGCCAAGGCCCTTGCCTTCTGCGGCACCTTCAATAATTCCCGGAAGATCGGCGATACAAAAACTCCTGCCATCACGATAATCAACCATGCCTAATTGCGGCGTTAATGTAGTGAATGCGTAATCTGCAATTTTTGGTTTTGCTGCGGTGATAACCGATAGCAATGTTGATTTACCTGCGTTAGGGAAACCCACCAAACCTACATCTGCCAATACTTTTAGCTCTAATATTTTCCAGCCTTCAGATCCGTCTTCGCCGGGTTGTGCGTATTCAGGGGCTCTGTTTGTGGACGTTTTAAAATTGCTATTTCCTAAACCTCCGCGTCCGCCCTTTACCCAAACTACTTCCTGGCCGTCTTCTAAAATTTCTACTTCTTTTAATCCTGTCTCTTCATCTTTTCCAATTGTACCTAATGGCACTTCAATAATAATATCCTTACCATTGCGTCCCGTGCTGTTATTTTTATCTCCATGTTGTCCATCTTCTGCTAAAACATTTTTGTAGTAACGCAGATGCAATAGTGTCCATAATTGTGAACTGCCTCTTAAAATAATATGTGCACCTCTTCCACCATCACCACCGTCAGGCCCAGCCATAGCATCAAATTTAGTTCGCATAAAATGATGACTGCCCGCACCCCCATGGCCACTATGACAAAAGATCCTGATGTAATCTATAAAGTTTGATTTTTCCATTTGTGGCGCAAAAGTAATTTAATTATAACGTGAGCAACAGCAATTCGTTAGATATCTTGCTATTTGCTAATATTTAACCGATAAGCATTAATAAATAATAAATATTGGGAATGTGTATGAAATAGCAATAAATGAAAAGAAAAAAGACTAACTTAACGTTATCCTTATGTTAATCGTCAAAACTAGGGTTATTTTACATATATTATTTAAAATTATTATTTGACATAAAAACGATTTTTCTTGTGGTTTCAGAGGTAAGAAAGGCTGGTGATTTTTATCACCGGCCTATTTTTTAAAATATGAGGTGCTGTTTATTTTTTATTTTTTCGTTGGTCATTTCTGTTACCAATTGAACGTTAGGAAGCGACCTGATCGATCGCATTAATGCATTCAATTCATCGGGTGTAATTTCATCTCCCTGTATCAGCCATAAAAAATCAAGGTGTTTGAATTCTGGCAGTAAATATTCTCCATCAAACTGGTTATTGTACAGATAATGTACCAAAGAGGTGGATGGCACTGCGTATTGATAAATAGAAAAGAAGTAAGTGCGTGATTTTTTTGCGAGTTGAATTTCTATTTCGTTGTTGATCCTGAAATCAAATCCTAATATCTGGTTTAATTGCCAGCTAAATTGATAATCCTTGATAGGTGCAACAAGTCCTAATAAAAGAGTGCCTTCAAAGAACTCTTCTACTAATGCATCATTATCAATTTTTAGTTTCATCCAAGTCGTTTTTACCTGTTTCTACGAAGTTAGCCCTTCAATCTTTATTTAAGTGTTGCATCTTTCTTAAATCGTAAGCAGATACACCCTAATACAGCTAATTTTGCGCCATAATCTATTTGTGGCAAAAAAAATAAATATAGCATTAGTTGGTAATCCTAACAGCGGTAAAAGCTCTTTGTTCAATACCTTAACCGGGCTGAATCAAAAAGTGGGCAATTTCCCTGGTGTTACTGTAGATAAAAAAACGGGGAACGCTACTTTTTCTG
Source organism: Ferruginibacter sp. (assembly GCA_035317105.1). Lineage (GTDB taxonomy): Bacteria > Bacteroidota > Bacteroidia > Chitinophagales > Chitinophagaceae > Ferruginibacter. The sequence goes on from DATHHR010000220.1 coordinate 3,724, forward strand.
AAACTTTTTCCGCTACCATTATTGATCTTCCTGGTACTTATAGTTTATATCCTAAGCGTGCTGATGAATGGGTTGCCTATCGAGTATTATTACAACAAGATGAAGACATAAAACCTGATATGGTTTTATTAGTAGCAGATGCCAGTAACCTTAAACGTAATTTACTTTTCTGCTCACAGATCATCGATCTTAAAATCCCTGTTGTTGTTGCACTAACGATGATGGATCTTGCCAATCAAAAAGGAACACAAATTGATATTCGTGGATTAGAAAGAGAGTTGGGTGTGCAGGTAGTGGTTATCAATCCAAGAAAAAATAAAGGCATACCACAATTAAAAAAAGTTATTGAAGATACGGCGAATGCCAATTTTATTGCGCCAAGAGAATTTATCAATAGCTATGCGCTGGCAGAAAATTCTGTTGATGCGATAAAAGCATTGTTACCTGATGTTAGCGATTACACCGCATTGCACTACCTGATCAATCACGAAAATTTTGAATTAGGCAAAGCATTACAAAAAGATATTGAAGCGGCAGAGATCGCAACAAAATTCAATCCTACCAAAACACAGGCAGAAGAGATCATGCAACGGTATGGGCGCATTAAACATATAATGCAACAGACCGTGATCGAAGCAGACCCTTTGCAAAAAACCCTCTTCACAGAAAAATTGGATAATATATTACTGGATAGAAAATGGGGTTATATTATTTTGATCGGCGTTTTATTTTTATTATTTCAGAGTGTGTTTTGGGTAGCGCAATACCCGATGGATTTTATTGAATGGGGCTTTGGGCATATCAGTGGTTTTCTTTCGGGCATTCTGCCACAGGTTTGGTGGAGCGATCTTTTGATCAATGGTGTAGTAGCGGGGTTGAGCGGTATCATGGTTTTTATTCCGCAGATAATGATATTGTTTGGACTGATCACTTTGTTAGAAGATACAGGCTATATGGCGCGTATCAGTTTTTTAACGGATAAACTAATGCGCAAAGTAGGGTTGAATGGAAAGAGCGTAATGCCGATGATCAGTGGGTTGGCTTGTGCAGTACCGGCTATTATGACGGCAAGGAATATTGAGAATAGAAAAGAAAGATTGCTGACAATAATGGTTACGCCATTGATGAGCTGTAGCGCCCGTTTACCGGTGTATACTATTTTGATCGCATTGGTAATTCCTTCTAAATTATATTTTGGATTTTTAAGTCTGCAGGGTTTAGTGATGATGGGCCTGTATTTATTAGGAACGGTGATGGCACTCATCGTTTCTTATGTGATGAAATGGTTCATCAATATCAAAGAGAAAAGCTTTTTCATTTTAGAACTACCTGTATACCGTGCACCAAGATGGAAAAATGCTTTGACCACCATGATTGAGAAAGCGAAAATATTTGTATTTGATGCCGGTAAAGTAATTATGGTGATAAGCCTTTTATTGTGGGCATTGAGTACTTACGGTCCGCCAAAAAAGATGGCCGCCGTTAGAGAAAAATATGCAGCGCTGATACAACAGAATCCCCGGCAAACAAAAGAATATAATAAAGAACGCAAAACTGCTTTATTACAAACTTCTTTCGCTGGTACTTTAGGAAAAGCAATTGAACCGGCAATAACACCGTTAGGATATGATTGGAAAATCGGTATTGCTTTGATAACCTCCTTTGCTGCAAGAGAAGTTTTTGTTGGTACCATGGCAACATTGTATAGTGTTGGTGAAGATGCAGATGAAAATAACACAACACTTCGTCAAAAAATGCAGGCAGCTGTGAGGCCCGATGGCAGCAAGGTCTATGACCTGGCAACAGGATTATCGCTTTTAATATTTTATGTATTGGCTATGCAATGTATGAGTACACTGGCGGTGGTAAAAAGAGAAACGCGCAGCTGGAAATGGCCGCTCATTCAATTGGTATATATGACTGGTTTGGCTTATTTTATGAGTTGGGCCGTGTATGTTATTTTTAAATAACTACAGCCTTTTACAAACTGATCGTATAATATTTAGATACACTGGCGCATTGGCATCAATAGAATAATTTATTACTACATTCTCTCGCCCTGCCAGACCGATAGTTTTTCTTTGTTCAGGATGATCAAGTAAGCAACTGAGCTTCTCTATCCATTCTTCATTTGTTGTTACTAAAAATCCTGTTTGCCCATTTTGTATGATACGAAAATTGGCGCCTAATGCAGTGGCCACAGCCGGCACACCCACCGCCATGTATTGTAATGCTTTTAAACCACTTTTTCCTAACATCCATTCATTATCTAACGGTAAAGGATATAATCCTATATCGAATCTTTGCAAGGTGGGTATTTCGTTTTCTACCGACCATGGCACCAACTCAATGTCCAATCCATCGATATTAAATTCAGGAGCACCCATCACTACTAGCTTGAACGTATAATTTTTGCTTAGTGTTAATAAAACATCTTTCAATAAATATAAAAGAGGCGCTGTGCTATGGCTACCACTCCAACCCAATGTTAGCGTATGATCGTTTTGATAACTATTAACCGGCTGATAGGTATTTGTATTAATAGTTGATGATATATCTGTTACTTTCGTATTGTATTGATTGGCTATTTCAGTTAGATAAGGTGTACAGGTTATAACATGTTTTGCTTTTTTCATTAGGAAGAAAGGTTTGCTTCTGCCTTTTAAAAAATCAGTTTCACTGTTGGCGCTGTGTAAAGATTTCATGAAGATCAGGTCATCGATATCATATATGATATTTGGGTTTACAGCCGTAAAGATCCGTTCCATTAATGGCAAGCCGAAAGGCGTTACCCATAAAAATATATATACCAGGTCATATTTCCTGAGCGTAAATATTTGTACAAACCTTTTACAATAAGCCAGTATTACCCAGTATATTTTTTCAAGGGTATTGCCTTTTGTATATACTATTTGTTGAAGCCTGTCGCTAAAAAAAGGAGACACTGTAATATCAAAACCGTTTTCTCTCCAATCATTAAAATATTGCTCATACTTCAAGCGCTGTGCGGGTGCTGTTCCTTCAGGGGAAGGACAAATGACCAATATTTTTTTTCTTTTCTCCATCAAATTATTTATCAAATATAGCAGTATACACTTTTTTGTACGTAGTTACGGCATTTGCTAAGTCATAGAAATCGATAGCGCCGTTTCTTATGGCATCTTTATCAAATGAGTTGCCTTTAATTATTTTATCAATCACAGCAGTAAAAGATCCATCCAAAAAATCATTAACGACATAACCGCTGCTGTATTTTGTAATGACATCTTCAATATCACCAACGCCGGAATTTGTTATTACGGGGATACCCATCGCCATAATTTCTCCATGCTTTGTAGGAGAAGATGATATTTTTGAATAACAGGGTTTAATAAAAAAAACGGAATAATTACTAAAAGATAAAAGTACTGGTACTTCATAACGCCTGGCATGTATAACAAGTAATTTATCAGCAGATAAGCCGGCAGCAGCAGCTACTTTAATGATGAACTCATGTTGGTGCGGTGAAATAAATAGAAATTTCGCTTTAGGTATACGGTCGCTCAACAATTTACAAAAGCGCAGCATTTCTTCTGTCAGGTACCAGCCACCAATGGACCCCAGGTAGCTAATTATAAAATCACTGTCATCGATATTTAATTCTTTCCTGAATTTTTCTTTTAATTGACCGTCAATATTCATGGGGTCGAATAATTGCAGATCAACGCAACAAGGAATTACTTCCAGCGGCACGGGCTGACCCGGAATATTTTTCCAGCTATGGATCTCTTTTTGTGCAGCATAAGTAAGACAAACATTGTGGTCAGCTTCTACCAGGCAGACAGTTTCTTTCTTTTTAAAATACTGGTATATTCTTTTGTATATTGGGTTTTTGATATTCCACATTCCGCCATCGACTCTCTCATCTGCCCAAAACCCCCTGATATCATTTAAAAATTTTACGTTGTATCTTTTCTTTAACCATAAGGCTACAAGTACAGGCAAACCAACACGGGTATGCACCATATCATATTTTTCCTGCTGATATATTGCTATTGCTTTTTTCTTTAGTTTGATAAGATCATAAATAGAAGAAAGTACCAATGGTTTTTTATGGTAGGGGATAGATACCCATTTAATGGGATAAGGTGCTAAAAGATCCTGCACATATTTTTTATTGGCAATGTATTGATCGGGTTTATCGCAGCTTAATATGGTGAATGCATATCCGTGTTTTGATAAATTGATCAGGTAAGGAATAACCTGGCTTTGACCCAAAGGGTCCGTCATGCCATCGTAAGAGATAAAAAGTATTTTCCTTATTGCCATTGCTTGGCAAAGTAAAGGCATTTTATTTGTTTTCCTCCAGCCACCAATGAAGCAAAATTATAAGCCAGATACGGTTGTATATATAATCTAAGCCGCCATTATAGTCTGCTTTTAATTTTTTTACAGCAGCATAGTTTACGAAATTATATTTTGTGATGACTTCTTCAGAAGTATATTTATCTACTAAATATTTCAGGTCCGTTTTTAACCACTTATTTAGCGGGATACTAAAACCTTGTTTAGGGCGGTTAAATAATTCCTTAGGTATATAATCATATAATACCTCTTTTAAAAGATATTTCATTACGCCTTTATTTATTTTTAGTTTATCATCAAGGTTAAAAGCTAATTCTGCTAATCTGTGATCCAGTAAAGGGACTCTTGTTTCCAACGAATATTGCATACTGGCTCTATCTACTTTTACTAACAGGTCATCTTTTAAATAATGATTAAAATCCCAGAAAGATTGTTTGTCTGCTGCACTTAGATCCCTTGTTATTGCCGGTAAAGTATTTAATGGAGCAAAGTTGAACGTTGGGTCAACCAATAAAGATTGTAATTCACGCTCTGTAAAAAAATATTGCTCCTGTGAAAAGATATGACTGGTAAGGCGTTGCCTATCGGAATAGGCCAGCATATTGCCTGCACGATGATATTTACTGCTCATCAATTTAGAAACGGCAAAGACTGGTTCTTTTAAAAGAGACACCAGTGGATTATTCAGTCGCCTGGCCCAATTGTACATTCCATATCCATGAAATAATTCGTCGCCACCATCTCCACTTAGTACCACCGTTACATGTTGTCTTGCTAACCTGCTAACCACCATTGTAGGAAAAGCAGAGGAATCAGCAAATGGCTCATCATACGCCGGTAATAGTTTGTCTATTAGTTCAATTACTTCTTTTTCTTTGACCTGAAATTCATGGTGTTCAGTTCCTAAATAATTCGCTACTTTTTTTGCGTATTCCGACTCGTCAAATTTTCCGGAGTCAATAGCAATACTAAAAGTTTTAATTTTAGTATCTAAGCCTTTAGCTGCAATAGCGGTTACCAGGCTGCTATCTATGCCGCCGCTTAAAAATGTTCCGATAGGCACATCGCTTATTAGCTGCTTTTCAACCGAATCGATCAAAAGGGATTTTAAATTTTTCTTTGCCAATACTTCTGTTCCTATTGTCGAAGGGCTACTATTGATGCTGTTTTCAAGTTTCCAGAATGGTTTTATTTGTAAAGAGAGATCCGAAAAAGAAGTCGCCTGCGCATTTATTTGTAATGAATGGGCAGACCTGAATTTATAAGTGTTAGTATAAATAGTTAAAGGCTCAGGAATAAAACCAAGGTGTAAAAAATAAGGAACGGCTTTTGCGTTGACAGTGGCTTTTTCTGCCAATAAAAATTTGATGACCTTTAATTCAGAAGCAAAAATAAAATTATTCTCATCCTGATAATAAAATAATGGCTTGATACCAACATGGTCCCTGGCAAGCGTAAGTATTTTTTCTTTGGTATCATAGATGGCAAATGCAAACATGCCATTCATTTTTGCAAAACAGGAATGGCCTTGCTGAATGAATAATTCTAAAATAACTTCCGTATCACTGGTTGTTTTTAATGATGCGCCTTTGTCTTTTAATTCTTCTTTTAGTTCATTGAAATTATAAACCTCGCCATTGTATACGATACAATACCTCCCATCGGCAGAGAACATGGGTTGATTAGCGGTAGTAGACAGATCTAAAATAGATAACCTGCGATGCGCTAACCCTATTTTATTATTTTCTGAAAAATAAAATCCCTCAGCATCTGGCCCGCGATGTTGTATTAATGAAGTAGCTTGTTTGAGCTGATCTTGAGTAAAGGAATTATTAAGAGATATATATCCTGCTATGCCGCACATGTGTTTTGTTTATGTCAGGTAGATCATTTTTTTATACCTTTTACGACAGTTGCTTGTATATTGTTATCATACGTTATTTTGCCTCCCCACACATTTGTCATTTCATATTTTTTGAACCAACTCACTACACTCTCTATACGTTGTGGTTGATCGTATTGAGGAGAGAACATATCAAAGGTATCTAATATACACCACTCTCTTAGCTGGGTATAATTAATATCTTTTGGTAAAGTGCTGTCAATATCACAAATGGGCAGAAACCTGTTGATTATTTTCCCCAAGCCTATTTTTGAAAAAAAATGATAAGCTTTTATCAGCCAATCAATATTGCTATCGATCTTTTTGTATAATTTTTCGCGGCTTAATTTTTTTGTGTAGGGTCTAAAAATATATTTTGCATGTAATTTAGTCCACCACCCATTTATAGGATAAAAATCCACTATTACTTCAGCGCCAGGTTTGGCCATTTCAATTAATGACTTAACAGATCTTTCAACATCAGGTGTATGTTGTAATACGCCGAAGCATATCACCTTATCAAACTGTTGTTTTTCAAAAGGAAGTTCATATATGCTGGCCTGGAATAGATGCAGCTTTTCGTTTGGCCCATTATTTTTATAGTTGGCTTCAACAGCATTGCTATAATCGATGCTATATAAATTTGCCTGCGTATGATCTAAAATGATCTGGCTAAATCTTCCTGCGCCCGATCCTACTTCTAAAATATTTTTATTGGATAGGTCTTCCTTGTCCCAGCCCGTTTGAGAAAAAAACCTGTTTTTTGAAAATGCTAACTTGTTATTGCTGTCTATTTGGGTGTGTGCAAATTTATTCCATTGGTAGCCAAAATTTTCTGTGTAATTATCGCCTTGCACAATTCTATAAGCACCGTTGACCAAGGGGTATTTTAATTTCCCGTTTTCAACCAATCCCTGATCATTAACAATAAGCCGTTGATTATTTATCGGATCAATAAACTGCATTATATTATTTTTCAATAGCGCTTGATACAATTACCCGTTACTTCTTTTATTGTTCACTATTAAATGTTTTAATACAGCTAACATTCGCTTAGTAAATAATATGGAAGGGTCTTTTTGAATTGATTTAAATAAGTATTTGATGGATGCTTTTTTATCATTCTCTAAAGAGAAGTATAAAGATACTAACAAGCAGAGGTTTCCTTCTATTTTATATAATTTTTCTGAAAAATTTTGGGAAGCAATTTCATCCTGGGATAAGTATTGCAGAATAAGCTGCCGCCGTTGTAGCATATTGTTGCCAGTGGTGAAATTCATGCTTCTGGCACCATGTTCAATAAGAGCAGAGGTAATGGTATTGCCACAATATATGGGGAACCTTGCCGATAAGCGTATCCAGAGTTCATAATCCTCGCTTCCAGACAAGATCCGATCTTCATTAAATGGGAATATCATGGCAATATCGGCGCGAACAAAAACTGGATTACAAGCCAGGTAATTACCTTCTAATAATTTATTGTTGATCGTTGGTATTGGAAAATAATTCCTGGATAATATTTTTCCTGTAATTTTTTGTATTTGAAATGGCAGTGCAAATATTTCGGGAGCATTGTATTTTTCAATCATTTTGTTTGCTTCTGCCAAGTGATTGGAAAACATGATATCATCAGAATCGAACCAATTGATATATTGCCCTTTTGCGAGAGTTGTTCCAAAATTTCTGGCAGCACTTCTTTCTTCGTTTTGCCTTTTTACGTAAGTAAAATTAGGCGCAGCGTATTTTTTTATTATTTCTTCTGTGTTATCTGTACTGCCATCATCGATCACGATTATTTCATAACCAGCGTATTGCTGTGATCGTATGCTTTCAATTGTTTTGCCAATAAACTCCGCCCTATTGTACGTAGGAATAATGATGCTAAAAAATACAGGATCATGATTCATAGAAGAGAAAAAAAAGTTAGATTATTTAATCATTGCAAGTAGCCTGAATGATCATTTCATACTTGTCAATTACGTTATCGATATTAAATATAGTTATTACCGTGGAATTAAACTCCTCGCCAATGGCATTTACATCAATTGTTTTATTATAAACTGATTCGATGATGGCTGCGCTTTCGTTGACAGGCTGCTGGCGCGATACCAAAAATCCATTTTTGCCATTTGTAATATATTCTTCAAAATCGCCAACCTCTTTGCAGACAATCACCGGTTTACTGCATAATGCCACTTCTTTAACAGCGCTATTGCTTGCTTCGCTGTTAGAGAGGTGTAAAAAAATATCTGCGACAGCTATATAATCGAATATATTATCTTTTCTGCCCACTAAGAAAATATTTTTTTGCAAATTATGTATCGAGATATATTGTTTCAGCTCATTTTCCAGGTATCCCGAACCCAAACATATTAATTGACAATTGATGCCTTTTGCTAAACATTGTTCGATCACGGTAAACATTTCTTTATGCCTTTTTTGTGGTACAAGTCTGGCTATGCTTACTATAACTAAAGGCGCAGTGTATTCAGCTTTTATTTTTTTTACGTTATGCTGATCAGGCAGTTCATATTGATCAAAATTGTAACCATAATGAACAATGGAGATCGTATCATTTTTTACTCCTTCCTTTTCCTTCCAGAATTTTTTAACAAGTAATGAAGGCGCAATTTTTATGGGCGTCAATAAATTAGTAATAACATTTAATATTTTTGCTTTAACAGGAAAATTCTGATAATCCTCATCACTATTATGGCGGATATAGCCAAATTTGTTTTTACTGATGATATGTAAAAGGCCAAATGTAAGGGCAGGAACTTGCTGATGAACAAAAGTAAAATCTATATTGTATTGCTTCGTGATCTTCTTTAATTGGAATATATTATGCCAGATATTTTTTAATGTGTTATCGTATTCTTTTTCAGCTGCCAATGCCTTGATGCCTAAGCCTTCTGCGATAGAATGTAATACACCTCTTTTGCAACTTGTATATAATATTACTGTATGCCCCTTTTTGTGTAATGCTTCCATTACACTTTGCTGCTCAACTGTACGTTGATTATATGGAAAGAAAATGAGGATATTCATTCTGTCTATTTATAAACAAGGTGTTTTATTCTTCTACAAAAACTGCTTAATTTACTAAGCTTTAATTCAAAAAGAAAAAGATGGTGTTTTCTATAATACACGCGGTCATTGTTTTTTATAAAGGAAACGATCTTTTTTGATGCTTCGATATTATTTTCGAAATAATATAGCCTCGCAATTTTTTCGGCAATGAATAACTGTCCGGTAATATAATTCTCGGCGCTAAATCTTACAGGAATAAAATTTGTATTAGTAGTACTAAAATCTTCTTTGGTTATCGTTTGTAATAAAGCCGTCAGTTTATCATTTCTATAGGGCTTTGGAAAATAGCCAAAAAAAGCGGCGTATGTTTTTATTCTATCCGGGTAAAATTTATTTTGTGACACTATGCTTTTACTATCAGGATGTAATCTTGTAACAATGATATCTTTATTAACGTACTCCGCAATGCCGGTAAGATTGCTTTGCAGCATCATTTGCAAGCACATTGAATAATGCAAACGTTCATCTAAAGGAGTTAAAAGCTTTATTGTTTTTGTATTAAATAGTGTGGCCGGCTGATGAACGGCAGTGCCAGCCATATATTCGTAAAAGATATTTTTTTGTTTCGGGGTAGCCGCTTTTTGCTGTATCCCTTTTTCATTTATAACAATGATATTGCCACTGATCATACTAGCTGCAGGATCGGTTTTTTGAAGATGTGATGCCAGTGTATATAAGGCTCCATTAACAAGATAGTCATCACTATTTACCCAGTTAAAGAGATCGCCATGACTTTTAGCAATTCCTTTGTTGATCGCTTCAGTCTGCCCATTATCTTTTTCACTTACCCAAAAATTTATCCAGGGTGCATATTTTTTTATTATCTCAATTGTTTCGTCTGTACTTTCTCCGTCAATGATAATATATTCTATATTGGGATAGTTCTGTAATAAAATGCTTCGTATTGTTTCTTCTATGAATTTTCCCTGGTTATACGAAGGGGTTACGATGCTTATTTTTGGCCAATCTTTTTGATGCTGATATATACCCGGATCGGTTTCTTCATTCCACGGCCAACCCGTTTTACCGGCAGGAGGAGAAGGAAGCTGGGATAATAAATTCTTATTCATTGATCATGTTTATAAAAGCGGTAGCAAAATTCATTTTGTTTTTTTTATAGTCAAATGCTACTTGCTTTTTTTCAAATTGTAGTAATGCTTTAACTAAAGAATTACTGTCGTGAGGATCAAAGTAGACAGCCTTTTCATTTAATTGTTCAATATGTACAGCAAGGTTAGACGCGATGATGTTTTGATCCATTGCTTTTGCATCTTCTATTACTGTGCTCCAGCCTTCGAAAAGAGAGGGTTGAATAACTGCCAATGCGTGTTTCATTATTAACAGTTGTTCTTTTCTATCTATAAAACCTAAAAATAATACATTGTTAGCCATATTGTTTTGTATCGTATATTCTTCCAGCTTGCCAAAGTAGTTATTCTGTATAGCATCGGATATCTTTCCTGAGAAGACAATTGTTACATCTTTATTGTGCGCTACCTGCAATGTTCGTATCGCCTCTAATACGATCAGTTGATTTTTATGCATCCAGAATTGGTTGGGACAAAAAAAGTAGTTTTCGGGTAACTGGTATTTTTTAACAACACTATCAAGATCTATTTGCTGATAGTCGGGATGTGTTACAGCAAACGGAATTATATATTGTTTTGCTTTACTTCGAGGATATAGTTTCACAAAATCTTTGTGCGCATCTTTACTGCTAAAAACTATTTCATTATTGGAGGCAGCGATCTTATTTTGCCAATGCTTTCTATAGTTCAACTGACCGATAGAAAAAAACTCCGGGAAATACATTTCCTGAAAATCTGGTATCCAATAAATATTTTTTTTGGCTAACCGATCCGTAAAACCGAACGGTAGGGGAAAAACACCATCATAATATTTTAAAGCGATTTTTTTTACCAATTGAGGCTGAAAAATATCTTTTTTAATTATCTTTTTTGATAGAAACCGCAGGGCCCTCTTTATAAACTGATCGTTATTATTTGTTTGTATAAAATCTATAAAAGGATATTGTAATTCCAGTATTTTTTTTTGATCTTCTATTTTGTCGTAGAATATCGAGAGGTGTGGTTGATCATTTTCCGGCAATAATTTTATTGCTTCGATCAAGTTCATCATATAGTAGGTGCCACCGATCCAGTTTTCGTTATAAGAAAAAAAAAGGCCTATGTTTTTTCTGCCCATTGTAAATATTCTTTTAATCCATCTGTAAGCGATGTTTTTTGAAAATAGCCCAGCGTTTTAATTTTGTTGATATCGGCCTGCCAGTATAATGGATCCCCTTCCTTTACCTTGTTATTAAAAGTAAAGGTAACCTTGCTACCAGAAAGCGCAACAAAGGTATTGATAATGTCATTTATTTTTAGCCCTAAACCATTCGCAGCATTATATACTTCACCGGAAAAATTCCCTTTTTTAATTATCAGCTCAATTATAAAAAGCAGGTCAGTTATATGTATAAAATCCCTTGTCTCATTACCTGATCCGTATAATTCAAATGGCTCATTCTTTTTTATTTTGTTATATACATCCCAGAATAATTGTTTTTTTAATCCTTTGCCATATACCGAAAAGGGCCGTAGGATAACTACTTTACTATTATATATCTGTACATATTGCTTGCAAAGCTGTTCACTATATAATTTGTGCCAGCCATAAGGAGAAATTGGTGCTAATGGATTGCTTTCTTTTATCGGAGACGAAGTGCCCTCATAAACCGCAGCGCTCGAGATCTGAATTAGTTTACAATTGGGAGAGAACTGCCTGATAGCATCTAACAGGTTAAATACATTGTGTGTATTCAATTCAAAATCACGACGAGGGTTTTTTATAGATTCCGGTACACTGGCTGCCCCTGAACAATTGATACAAATATCAAAAAAATTATTTCGTTCAAATATTTCTTTAAAGTCAATATTTGCCGGACTGATCAAAAAATACTTTTCGCTAACATAATCCACCACTACATCACAGCCGTATACATTATTGTCACGTTCAAAATATTGTAAACAATGTGAACCAATAAATCCTTTTGAACCAATGATGAGGATATTCATGTTGTTGTGTTATAAAATTTCGATCTGGTTAGTGCGTGTATTATATATTTTACTGCCTTTTATTTCTTTGTATTTATCAGCGTCTGTTAGTAAAGATAATTGTCCTGATCTGTCCCTGCTTTCTCTAAACTTTGCATCAATAAAACCTTCTTCGCAGCTTAACGGCTTAAAATGTTTCATTTTATCTTTTCTTATGAAATAGCTGTTGTTACCTGCGCTATTGCATCCAATAAATTCATATCCTTTTTCTTTGGCAAGATCGCAAATTGATAATAACGATGTTCCATACAATAAATTGCTGTAATGGTTATTTGATCTTTCAAAATCATCCTGGTAAATGACCGTGAAAGGTTTATCCTTACCAAAAATGCTGTTATATTCAACAATAACAATGATCGGGTCTATCGCTTCTATCTTTTGCCAAATCCAATAATCATTTCCATCAATGTCGATACTTAAAATACCAATTTCACCGGTAATTCCGGCATCCTTTATGAGGTTATTGATATTATCTTTTGTAATGAATGCAGCAGTTGCAGAGAGGTGATGCTTCCAATAAATGCTATCTTTTTTAACATGATCAATATTAGCTACAGAACCATCTATAACTAACCCGCGCCAGTTATTATTGATCAATAAGAACCGGGTATTGCTTTCGGTATAATCTTCAACACCAAATTCTATAAATATTTCGCTTGTAGTGGGGATATCAATTGTAGCGATAAGGTATTGAATAATTCCATCATCACCCCATTGAGAAAAAACCTTAAACTCTACTTCAGCTAATTTTGTTGTTGTTTTGGCGGCATTAAAATTTGCAATACTTCTCCCTGTTAATATTTTACTACTATCAATTTCTTTTTTCGTATTGCTATTTACAGATTGTAATAATTTATGTACTATCTTTTTAAACATACAGGGTTATGGTCTTTTAATTATTTGAGCAGGATTTCCTGCTACGATGGCATAGTCTGGTACATCTTCTGTTACAACACTTCCGGCACCAACAATGGCGCCCTCGCCGATCGTAACGCCTTTAAGAATAATTGCATTGAAGCCGATCCATGCATTGTCTTTTATCACGATCGCTTTTTCATTTAAATTGATATATTGATCAGAATGACCTGTTGTTAGTATCTCTTTATATTGTTTAGCTCTTTCTGCCGGATCAAGAGGGTGGGCATTATTATCGTGAATATTTACATTGTGACTGATCAATACATGATTGCCAATTGAAATATTTTTTGCCGACCAAATTTTTGTCTGCTCGCCTATATAGCACCAATCGCCTATTTTCAGGCTGCCTCCATGGGCAAAGATCAGCAATTCGCCTCTCACGAAAGTATTGTTTCCTATTGTAATATTCGATTTATTATTTTGAAGGTTTTGTATAACAGCTTCTTCAGATAGGGTAGAATTTTCGCCTATTGTTACCTTTTTCTTTTTTTCCCGCGTAGCACAATTTACCAGGTTGGTATGAAGCACCCTGGCAATTTTTTCAAAAAACCTGTTATATATTATTTTACTCATTGTTATTTTGTTGTTGTGTTGCCAACCATGCTATTTAATTTGGCAATAATTCTTTTTGTTATACTATTTGCCGAAGCATCTTGCCAATAATATTTTTTTGATAACAATCTATCATATTCCTTATTAACCAGCTGCTGCGCAGGATGGACTAACGGGAAAATTATTTGTTCTAACGGCGCATTTTTTATTTCTGTACCTATTGTAAAAGTATGTGTGGCCTGTGCATCAAAACCGATATTTTTTGTAAGATTTACCACGGGTATGATACCGAAGCCTCCCGATAGCAGCCTACGATACCACCATTGAAAATCCCAGATATCGGCCACATTTTTATTACATACCCTGTTGAAAATATTTTCTAAAAGAAGAAACTGTTCCGGTAGAAATTTTTGCTGTAAGTATTCTTTGTTTTTTTTATCTGTCCAGGAAGAGATATTATGATCATAACCCTGCCATGCCCTGCGCCAGGATGCCCAGCCCCAGCTGCCTGAATAGTCAGAAAAAATATAACTATCCTTCACCTGAAAGGAAGTACTTAAAAAATTACTTCCCCCGATACTCATGATGGTTGTATCGTGTTTATATTTTTCCAGGAGCTCTTCGCAAAATGTAAAGAAGCTCTGCGAGGGCAAAATATCATCTTCTAAAATTATCCCCTGTTCAACATGCTCAAAAAACCAGCTTATTGCTTCTGCCGGTGCATGTCCGCAACCCCTGTTCTCATTTCTAAAAAATGTTTTTACTTCACAATCCCAATCAACGGTCGTTGCTATTTTTCTTGCCTGCGCACATTTTTCTATATCGCTTTCATTATTATCTCTTGGCCCATCTGCCGCAATAAAGAGCTGAGCAGGTTTTGCCTGGCGTATCGCTTCAAATACCTTTTGTGTGGTATCCGGCCGATTGAATATCAATAATAAGACAGGCGTGTTACACATTATTTTACATTTACCCAGTTCCAATCATCTACTCTGATGTTTGTAGGAAAAAAAGTATTTACTTTAAAACCTAAATAATAATCAGGGGCGTAAGTTATTTTATTTGTTTTTTCATTAAGCCACGCCGCCCACCAGGAAAAGCTGCTGTTAGAAACTATTTGAATATCTGCATTTAATAATAACTGAAAATCTATTATCTCGCTGTTGCTTTCAAAAAAATAATTCTCGCCTTCCCCAAATGCTGTTTTTACATACTCAATATCATCACTAACGAAAATGATATTGTATTCTTCTTTGTTACTAATTAAATGTAAACATTTTTTGTAATAACTCAATGGGAGTGTCAGATCAAAGCCTCCTAATTCAGGCGCTCCAAAATTTACATAATCGCCTCTTCTGATATGCAACGCAATTGTTTTTTTAGTGTACAGTGTTTCGAATTTTTTAGCAAATGCGTCCTTGTAGTCTTTTTTAATAGCGAATAATTGACGAATATCTTTTGCATATTTCTTAAAATATGTTTCAGACTGAAAAAAGCCTTTGTAAATAGCATTGTTATTTATTACAGGCAGTATATCATTTGTTTCAACAAAATCAATGTCCCAGTCAACTTTTTTCTTATGAAGAAAAACTTCTTTTAACCAGGCTGGCATATTTCTAATGGATGTTTCCTTTTGCCTGAAATTTGGCGAAACAAAAAAATTACTGATCAGGTACTTAAGTTTATTTTTTTTGTTCTCTTTTTGTAAGCCATCGTACAATTCAAAGTAATGTAAAGAAGAATATCCGTCTATAAAAAACGAGGTATCTAATTCTTTGGCATTTGAATACACAAAGGCATACTGAAATAATTGATTCCCCATCCGCCCTTGTGCAATGATGCCTATCATTTATTGTAGATTTTTTTTAATGGCTGCGTAATTACTGTAAGTATAATCTTCAATAAACTGGCCGAGATCAATTGAATACATTATTTTTCCAGGCACTATCTTTCCTACTGTGTACTCATTATTTATTAGTAACTGAACCACTTCGGCCAGGGTAATATTGGCGTCTAAATAAGTGCCGCCGTATTCAAATTGTATGGCATTGATCGTTGTTGGGTGGATATATTTTCCGCCACCTAGCAACACTTTCTTTTCATTGCCTTCAGTATCAATTTTTAACAGGGTTATATTTTCTATCTTTTTATCGGTTATATAGTTTTCGAGTGTTTCTAAAATAATTGTTTCACTTTGATCGAGTGAAATAGCCGCTCTTTTAAACAAAGATGCAGAAGTGCTACCCGAATGATCGTAATGAATTGTTGCAGCGCCTTTGCTATCGGATAGCGCAAAATTATTTATAATAATACGATCATCATTTTTAAATTCATTACATAATATCACGTAGCATTTATTTTGTGGTTCAAATAAATGTATGGCATAATCTGATCTCGCCTGTGATTGTAATTCCTGCAGTAACATTTTTGTATAATCGCCAACATTGGCGCCAACATCAAAAAGTACAATTTCCCCTTTTTCTTTTTTTAACAGATCAATAAAAAAGGCCCGCTCTCCATTTGTATTTGGATCAATAATATCAATTGAAGAAGGGCTTGCCGTAAACAGTCTGCGTTTGATCTTCCCTAATATTCTTCGAGTTGTAGTATATATACTTTTATTGATCGTTTTTATGGTATAAAAAAATTGATAATAAGCAGCCTCCAGTATATTTTTTGCCTGTTGAATTTTGGTAGATCCTTTTTTAATATAGAAAGCATCACCCCATTGCCATTCAGTTAATGTAGTGGCTACGCGAATAAATCCATGTTGGTGCAAATAGTTATCCATTTGTAGCAATGTTGCACAACCCTTATAAACAGCGCCAACATTTACTTCTGTGTAGATATAATCGATGTATTTTAAATTATCACCTAATCCCTTTATAGCCAGCAATTCGGCACCCTGGATATCTATATTTAGAAAATTATAATCAGGTGCAGTAATATTTTTTGTTTTAAAAAAAGTATCAAGCCTGTATGTCTTTAAAGCAAGGGTATGATGTACAACAACTTCCGGGTGATGGCTTTTATGTGTTCCGAGATCAAGTAGGGAGGAGGATTGAAAGTTGTTGGTAACATTAAAATTTACCAATTCATCATCCTTATCCGAAATCAAAGTATTGAAAATGATTTGTGTAGGATATTTTTTGAGTGTAGATGCTAATACCGTCATCAGCTCTGGGTTGCCTTCTATCCAGATCACTTTTGCGATATTTGCTTTGTCATAATCAACCGCTTCTTCAGCTTGATGAGCACCAACATGAAGAACGCCGGTGATCTTTATGTTGAATTTTTCAATTAGCTGTTCAATTGTTATATACATAATGTCTTTTAATAACTACATACGAAATGTATGCTTGATCAATAAAGGGCCGAATGATCTGTCAAATAATTTTCCTGTGCCAAAAAAATCACCCTGTTCAACGCTGAATTCAAAAGCATTTTCCACCCAGTCTGCAATTTCCTCATTTACCATCGAAAAAAGCGTTAGTCTGTATATGCCATTATTTAATGGTAGCGTATTGATGCAAACATCTATAAATGCTGCATCGTTTAAGGAATCAAACTTATGCCCGGTAATGTTGCTATTTAAATTTGCCAATATATCTCCCAACTGATTAGATAAGCCAACGGCACATAAAAAAGAGTTCAATTCTTTTTTATCCTGCTTATCAAAATAAAGCCGGAAGAAAATATTTTGTCCGCTTAATAATATTGTTACCTCGGTCTGCGTGTCGGCATCAAACATTTTTACATTGGTGAAGCGTATAGCGCCATTTCCTTTTCTATCTATCCTGTTTTTAATAGTAGCGCCAGAATTTTTTTGATCGTTGATGGAAAGGTAGCTGCTAATAGCCTCTGTGGTTGTGCCAATATTGAAAATTTCGCCGTTGCTCAATACAATAGCTTTGGTACATAAATTTTGTATGGCACTCATATTATGACTTACGAACAATACGGTCCGTCCGTCTTTTTTCGAAACATCATTCATCTTTCCCAAACATTTTTTTTGAAACTCGGCATCGCCAACGGCAAGTACTTCATCCACTACTAAGATTTCGGGTTCCAAATGAGCGGCAACAGCAAAAGCCAATCTAACATACATGCCACTGCTGTAATGTTTAACGGGTGTATCTAAAAATTTTTCTACGCCGCTAAAGTCTACTATTTCATCAAATTTGCTTTTTATTTCAGCGCGGCTCATGCCGAGTATAGCGCCATTTAAAAATATATTTTCTCTGCCCGTTAGTTCGGGATGAAACCCTGTGCCTACTTCTAACAATGATGCCACACGGCCGTTCAATTCTATCCTTCCTTTTGTTGGTTCGGTGATCCGGCTTAATAATTTTAATAGTGTGCTTTTACCTGCGCCATTTCTTCCAATTATCCCAACAGCTTCGCCTTGTTGTATTTCGAAACTTACATTTTTTAATGCCCAAAATTCTTCTACTTCCTGTGTGCCCATTAGTTGTTTTCCACTGAACGCATGTTGTAATCTTTTTGCAAATCCTTTGGTCTTGTTGGCAACAACATCGCGCAAGGCTATATACCCTTGTGTCTCATGGCCAATGAGATAACTTTTTCCGAGATCATTTACTTTAATTATTGCGTTGCCCATTTTTAAATAATATCAGCAAATGTTTTTTCAGTTCTTCTAAAATAGTAAATGCCAAAAATTAATGTAACAAAAGTTATCGCCAGAGAAATACTGATGCTAATTAAAATGTGTTTAGTAAACGGTTCTCCGCAGATGCACCACCTGAAGCTGTCTATAACGCCCACCATTGGGTTTAGGTCATATAATAACCGCCATTTTTCCGGAATAACATTACTGCTAAAACCTACAGGCGAAATAAATAAACCAAACTGAACTATAAAGGGGATGATGTACCTGAAGTCTCTATATTTTACATTCACAGCAGTTAGGTAAAGTCCCAGACTGAAAGAAGTGACAAATACAAAGACCAAAAAAACAGGTAGCAATAAAATTTGTAATGGCGGCATATAATGATAGTAGATCATCAATGCAAAAAGTATAACAAAGGAAATTAAAAAATCTACAAAACTTGCCATTACAGCACTGGCAGGTATGATAAGCCTGGGAAAATAAACTTTAGAGATAAGGTTGCTATTACCGATAAGGCTGTTGCTGCTTTCGGTTAAGGCTGTTGAAAAAAATTGCCAGGGCAGCATTGCTGTATATACTAAAATAGCATAAGGAGTTGCGGTGCCGCTTTGTAAACCAGCTATTTTATGAAATACAATAGTGAAGACGAGCATAGCAAGCAACGGACGGATCACACTCCATAAAATACCAATTACTGTTTGCTTATAACGAACTTTTACATCTCTCCATGCTAATATGTAAAATAACTCTCTGTACCGCCAAAGGTCTTTCCAGTAATTTTTTTCTGTACGGCCTGGTTCTATTATTAATTGCATAAAGCTTTACGGTAATTTTATAGAGATATCTTTTAATCTGCAACAGAAAATTATACTAAGCTTATGTACTTGCCTAGGCAACAATTTTTTTCAAATACTCTCCGTAACCACTTTTCTTTAATTTTTCTGCCAGCGATAATAATTGCTCTTTATTAATGTACCCCATGCGCCACGCAATTTCTTCTAAACAACCAATTTTTAAGCCTTGCCTTTTTTCTACTACGCGAACATATTCACTTGCATCGCTTAAGGAGTCAAAAGTTCCGGTATCCAACCAGGCGAAGCCTCTGTCTAACACACCTACTTTTAATTTTTTATTTTGGAGATACACTTTATTTACATCTGTAATTTCATATTCACCTCGTGGGCTTGGTGGAATATTTTTTGCGATAGCCACTACTTCATTATCATAAAAGTATAAACCAGGTACTGCATAATTACTTTTAGGTTGCGTAGGTTTTTCTTCGATGCTTATCGCATGAAATTCTTTATCAAATTCTACCACACCATATCTTTCAGGATCGCTTACAGGATAAGCGAAGATCACTGCGCCTGCAGGATTAGCTGAAGCTTGTAATAACTTGCTAAAGCCGCTGCCATAAAATATATTATCACCTAAAACCAACGCAACGCTATCTTTTCCAATAAATTTTTCACCAATAACAAATGCCTGTGCCAACCCGTTTGGTATTTTTTGGATCGCATATGCTAGTTTACAACCCCATTGGGAACCATCACCTAATAAGCGGATAAATTGTGCCTGATCTTCAGGTGTTGTGATAATTAATATTTCTTTTATTCCGGCCAGCATCAAAGTACTAAGCGGATAATAGATCATTGGTTTATCATAGATAGGCATAAGTTGTTTGCTTATTCCCATTGTAATAGGGTATAATCTTGTACCTGATCCGCCTGCGAGAATAATACCTTTCATTTAGTTAGTTTAGGTTTATTGTTTAGGGTTTAAAGGTTTAGCATTTATCTAAACTCTCTGACTATATTGTTTCTCGTAATAGTTTTGATAGTTGCCGCTTGTTACGCCATTCAGCCATTCTTCGTTATTCAAATACCAATCGATCGTTTTGGAAATGCCTTCTTCAAATTGTAAAGATGGTAGCCAGCCTAGTTCATTTTTTAATTTAGTAGCATCAATCGCATAGCGAAGATCATGGCCGGCACGGTCTTTTACGTAAGTGATCAGTTTGGCAGATGTACCTTTTTCCCTTTTTAATTTTTCATCCATCTGCTTGCACAACTCTTTTACAAGGTCGATATTGGTCCATTCGTTATGTCCGCCGATATTATATGTTTCTCCTACTTTGCCATTATGAAAGATCACATCGATCGCTCTCACATGATCTTCAACGTATAACCAATCTCTTACATTTTCACCTTTACCATAAATTGGCAACGGTTTATTGTTGATGATATTATGAATACAAAGCGGGATCAATTTTTCGGGAAAATGATATGGCCCGTAATTATTGCTACAGTTAGAGATTTTAACCTGCATGTGATACGTATGATAAAATGCCCTTACCAAATGATCGGAAGAAGCTTTAGAAGCAGAGTAGGGGCTACGTGGATCGTAAGCGGTCTCTTCTGTAAAAAATCCTTCTGCACCTAAAGATCCGTACACTTCATCTGTCGAAATATGATAAAAAAGTTTGTCGGTAAAATCGCCTTTCCAAAATTCTTTTGCAGTTTGTAATAAAGAACCGGTGCCCACAACATTGGTAGTGATAAATGCTAATGGATCGGTGATCGATCTGTCAACATGGCTTTCTGCGGCGCAATGTAATACGGCAGTAAACTGGTGCTCAGTAAATAATTTAGTTAGTAATGGGATATCG